>NZ_JBMULM010000003.1:0-284576 GCF_049537595.1 Fictibacillus nanhaiensis | reverse complement strand
ACTTTCAAAAAGAAGAAATGCTTCTTCTCTTATTATCCGGTATTAGCCCCGGTTTCCCGGAGTTATCCCCGTCTTACAGGCAGATTACCCACGTGTTACTCACCCGTCCGCCGCTAAATCAGAGGAGCAAGCTCCTCATCATTCGCTCGACTTGCATGTATTAGGCACGCCGCCAGCGTTCATCCTGAGCCAGGATCAAACTCTCCGTAAAAGTGTTTGTCTTGCTCGATTTTAAAACTGACGGAATTAATTCTTAATTCCTTACCTATTTCTTTTGTTCAGTTTTCAAAGAACTGTGTGTTTCGTGTGTCGCTCGTTTTGGCGACTTTATTAGGATATCATCTTAAAAACAAGATGTCAACCTGTTTTTTTATCGTGTTTCCCGTCTGCAACAATGTTTCTGTGTGTCGCAGCGACAAGAAATAATATAGCACGATATAGATAACCAGGTCAACACCTTTTTAGAAAAAACTTTATTCTTTTATTGAGTAGTAACGATGATACAGGTTTTTGCTCTTGGTTTCACGCTTGATGGTTTTTATATAACCCTTATCTTTTAGGTGTGTAAGAATCATAGGAAGATCGATCGCATAGTCTTGTACCTCATCATGTTCCATTAACTCATGATAAGCCCACTCATCTTTTTGTTTGATAATACCCAACAGATGATGCGCACCCAATTTAGTTTTGGAAGATAAGGAGAACTCTGATGCTAGTAATAGAAGTTCTATTCTTTTATCAATCGTTTCTTCACCTGTTACAAGCTCTTCATACAGCTTAAAGATTTCTGGCTGAATCATCTTCACCTGGTTCCAAACTGTAACTTCTGGATAGTATCCATGCTCAATAACAGATAAACGAGCAAGGTGGTGAAGAGCGTGCATGATGTTGTTGAATGCATCTAAATAATGGCCGGAGTGAAAGAGTTCTTTTCCGTCGTTATAACGGCGAAGTAATTTTGCAAACTCAAGACCAATCTTATGTGTCCTCTCTTCAGCCGGAAACTCGTGAAGTCGGTCTCTTAATCTTGTTATGTACTCATTGCGATTAAATAGAACTTTCCCGTTCATTACCCAATCAACCGCTCTTCTGTTCGTTCCAAGCATCAACCAAGAATTAAGTAGTTGTTCTGTCACGATGTGAAGCGCAGCTGAAGTTGACTCAAATTCGTAGTGTTTGATCATCAAAGGCTGATCGGATTCTTTTACTATAATAAGAAGTATTGAATCAAAGTGATCCGTGCCAGGGCTGAATGGTTTATTTTTCTCAACAAAAAGCACACCTAATGTGTTTTCGTTGCTTGCTCTCTCCTGATACAGCGGGCGTAAAATATCTTCCATGAAGGTCATCTCCCATTTTAACAAAATCCTGTTTGTTACTTTCAACACCAAATAAAGAAATCCTTTTTCTTTTCCTAAGAGTTCATATGTTATACTAATGAACGGAGGAGGGACAGGTATGATAAAGTATACGAGCAAAATCAATAAAATACGTACGTTCGCTCTTAGCCTTGTGTTTATAGGTATTATCATCATGTATGCAGGCCTGTTTTTCAAGACAAGTTTTGTCGTTATGTCTATTTTTATGGTGATTGGGTTTATCGCAACGATCGCCAGTGCTGGCGTTTACTTCTGGATCGGTATGATTTCTACTCAGGCAGTACAGGTTGTTTGCCCAAACTGTGGAAAAGTAACAAAAGTACTCGGCCGTGTAGATGCATGTATGTCGTGTAACCAGCCACTTACGATGGATAAAGGTCTTGAGGGCGAAGAATTTGATGAAAAGTACAACTCTAAACGCCAAATGCGCAAAGAGAATAGATAAAGCTGACTTACCGTAGTGGAAAGTCAGCTTTTTTTTAATGTTTTCTTTTGCAATCCGGACATACTCCGTAAATTTCCATACGGTGTCGTCCTACATCAAAGCCTGTTACAGATTCGGCTAGACTCTCAACTTCATCTAGACCTGGATAATGAAAATCCACAATCTTCCCGCATGAGTCACAGATGATATGATAATGATCTGTCGTCACACAATCAAATCGGCTTGATGAATCCCCATAAGTGAGTTCTTTTACAAGACCCGCTTCTTTAAATACTCTAAGGTTATTGTAGACTGTTGCTACACTCATATTTGGAAACTTTCCCTCCAGCGCTTTGTAAATCTCATCAGCAGTCGGATGGGACATTGATTGGATAAGATGCTCTAAGATAGCATGACGCTGAGGCGTAATCCGTACACCTACTGATTTTAAGTTGTCGATTGCCGCATTTATTTTAGCGCTTGACATCGTCATGCACCCCATTTCTTTAAGAATTCTTACTTTATAATCGTTATAATTAGTCTACTGCTTTTCTACAGGTTTTGTCAATTGAAGTGTATGTATGCAGTATTCGATTATGAATGATCTTCGTGGAGAACTGGCTCTGTGACTTTCATTTGTTCGTTAACGTAACGTGCAGCAACAAAAAGGAAATCAGAAAGTCTGTTCAGATATGACAACACAAGTGGATTCACACCTTCAATTTCTACAGCAATACGTTCTGCTCGCCTTGCAATTGTTCTTGCCGTATGGAGTGCACTTGCAGATGGAGATCCTCCGGGTAGTATAAACTGTTTTAAAGGTTTCAGTCCTGCTTGCCATTCATCAATCGTCTCTTCAAGAAATGAGATATCTTCTTCTTTTAATTTCCACGCTACTTCTTTCCCTGCTGGAGTCGCTAGCTCAGCTCCAACATGAAAAAGAACAGTCTGTACTTTTTGCATTACTGTTGTAGCTTTTTCTGCCCATTCTTCCCTCGGCAGTAAACTCACGCCAAAGCCGATCATACTATTCGCTTCATCACACGTACCATACGCGTCTACGCGCACATCATTTTTAGCAACGCGTTCACCAAAGATTAAGGATGTTGTTCCTTTATCTCCAGTCTTTGTGTATATTTTCATATTAATACCCCCGGTCATATGGAATGATATTGATCATCTCTTCACGCTTATCATTTCGGTATAGAGTTAGATTATCACAAAAGATCTCAATCGCTCTTTCTTGATATTGATGTGAAATTCCTGAAAGGTGCGGCGTAACCGTTACGTTCTGCATATCCCATAATGGGCTTTCTTCTTTTAATGGCTCTTTTTCAAACACATCTAGAACAGCGTGGCCGATCTTCTCGGCTTGCAATGCTGTGATCAACTCTTCTTCGTCTACTGTTTTCCCTCTTCCTATATTAATGAATACGGCGTTCTGCTTCATTAGAGAAAAGGCACTCTTTCCAACGAATTGAAAAGTCTGTGGTGTTGATGGGAGAACGTTCGCGATAAAATCACATTCTTCATAAAGAGTGGAGATTCCTTCTTTATCCACGATTACATCACAGTTTTCAGCCGGATGTCCGGTTCTGTTAAATCCGATGGTTTTCATATTAAAAGCTTTCGCAAGTCTTGCTATCTCGCATCCAATTGCTCCTGTTCCTAATATTCCAAGCGTCTTTCCAGAAATCTCAGTCATCGGAACTTTTCGATCCCAGATATGTTGTTTTTGATTTTCTAGTAATAAGCTTGCTTTACGTGACACCTGCAGCATCATAGAGATCGTATATTCTGCCATAGGCGTTTTGTGTATGCCTCTTGCGTTCGTGATTAGAACATCTTGTTTTTCTAAAGCTTCAAAAGGCATTTTATCAAGGCCGGCTGAAATGACCATGATCCATTTTAATGCTTTGGCTTCTTCAACCAGCTCATTAGTCAGATCTTCACCATAGGATACTAAGAATTCTGCTTGATCAAGATACGCCTTAGCTTCTTTCATATTGTTATAAAAGTGGAATTCTTCTTTTGGGAACCGCTTCTTTAGTTCGTCCTTTATCTCATCTCTTAATCGTGCACTTGAAAGAATCATAAGAAACACCTTCTTTTCGTGTAATAGAAAAAGCGGGAACGTGCTCCCGCTTTTTAAGTTGTTGCTGTTTTGTTTAGGTTGTTTCGTATTAAAACGCTTCTTAAAGGGAGTTGATTTCCGCTCCAGGTGCTTCGCTTTCCGCGGGGCAGGCGGTGAGCTCCTTGCCGCTTTGCGCCCTTAAGGATCTCACCTGACCGCTTGTCCCGCAGGAGTCTCTCACCTTCCACTACAATCAACAAGCAATGAAGAAAACGAAATACCTCCAAAAGCAATAATACTTTGGAAAGAGCTTTTATTTAAGATTCTCAGGATTCAGCCCTTGTAGTTCTGGCAGAACGAACAAACCATCTTTTCTGATCAATACATCGTCAAAGTAGATCTCCCCGCCGCCGTACTCTGGACGCTGGATCAATACCATATCCCAGTGGATTCCTGATTCATTCCCGTTATATGCATCTTGATACGCTCTTCCAGGTGTGAAGTGAATGCTGCCGCCAATCTTTTCATCAAATAAGATATCTCCCATTGGATGCTGGATCAGAGGATTTACCCCGATTGCAAACTCTCCAACATAACGAGCGCCTTCATCTGTATTAAAGATCTCATTTAATTTTTCAGTGTTGTCTGAAGTCGCTTCAACGATTTTTCCGTCTTTGAATGTAAGTTTTACGTTGTTAAACGTTGTACCGTGATAAGGGCAAGGCGTGTTATATGTAATGGTTCCATTTACACTGTCTTTTACTGGTGCCGTGAATACTTCTCCATCCGGAATATTATTCTCACCTGCGCACATAACAGCTGGAATTCCTTTGATCGAGAACGTTAAATCTGTTCCTGGAGCTGTGATTCGAACTTTATCTGTTCTTTCCATCAAGGCATGAAGTGGTTTTTGCGCTTCAGCCATCGCTTTATAATCAACGTTACATACATCAAGCACAAAATCAGTGAACTTTTCTAAGCTCATTTTTGCCATTTGTGCGAGTCCTGTAGTTGGGTAGTTTAATAATACCCATTGTCGATCATTGATGATCATGTTTTGAACAGGCTTATTAATTTCAGCTTTCATCTGAAAGATTTCACTTGGAACTTCTGAGAACTCTGCATCATTATTTTTACATTGAATCGAGATATACGCGTCGATATCTTCAATGCGTGTCAGATCCCATTTCAACTGTGCCTCAGAGTGTTCTCTCGTAGAACCCATCATTAACGCACGGGAAATCTCTTCATCTGCAAGTTGAACGTAAGGAAAAGCTCCTAGTTTATATGTTTCTTGAACGAGTTCTTTTACGAGCGGCTTACCCGCTAAGAAAGAAGTAATAAGTACTTTTTGACCTTTTTCTACCTTTAATGAATGTGTCAGCAATGTTCTTGCTAGCGTCGTTAAGCGTTCGTCTCTCATTATGTATACCCCCGAATTTATCTGTTATAAAATTCACACTATTTCATTTTATCACGCATAAGCCATCATGCCTATTTATTAAGAAGGAAAAGCATAGTCTATCAGTCTCTGTTGCATACTAGTTGCCGTGGAGGTGAATGAATTGATAAACGTATCACGTGCTCAACAGATCATAGAGTCGGAAAAAGAGATCCTAGTGCTTCATAACGGAACTCCTGTATGGCTTCAATCTGTAGATGAAAACAACCAAACCGCTAGAGCTTACACAAGAGAACAACCCGATCATGAGATGGACATTCCTGTAACAGAACTTCAGGAGAGCTGATCCCTTGAATAAAAAGTGAAAAAGCCCCGATTTTTTTTCAGGGCTTTTTTCTATACTAAGTTTTCTTCTATAAATTTGAGTGCTTCTTCAACATGATCCTTCACTTTAACTTTACGATATTCTTTCGCGATGTTTCCTTGTCCATCAATAATAAATGTGGAGCGTTCGATTCCCATGTATTCCTTGCCAAAGTTCTTTTTCAGTTTCCACACATCGTAAAGCTCAGCAGCTTTATGCTCCTCATCTGCTAAAAGGATGAACGGCAGACCATGCTTCTCGATAAATTTGTCATGTCGAGCTAATGGATCAGGACTAACCCCAAGAATAACGGTATTCTGTTTCTTAAAGTCTTCGTGACGATCTCTAAAATCACATGCTTGCGTTGTACATCCTGGTGTCATATCTTTTGGATAAAAGTAGAGAACCACATTTTTTCCTTTAAAATCTTTTAATGCTACTTCTTCTCCATTACTTGCTGGCAATTTAAAATCTGGTGCTTTACTTCCTGTTTCTATCGTCATTGAGTTTAGACCTCCTTAAAGATTTATCTTCTTTAAGGGTAGCCTATT
Organism: Fictibacillus nanhaiensis; assembly: GCF_049537595.1. Classification (GTDB taxonomy): domain Bacteria; phylum Bacillota; class Bacilli; order Bacillales; family Fictibacillaceae; genus Fictibacillus; species Fictibacillus nanhaiensis_F. The sequence continues at coordinate 278,382 of NZ_JBMULM010000003.1, read as the reverse complement.
TCGTTATTTTTCAACAACTATTTTGCTGTTCTGTTGTGGTGAACAACTGAAGATAAAACGAAAGCAATCGGCAGCAAGTACCCGATCAGTGCTTGAAGCGCGGCAATCCACCTTCCCGCTCCAACAGGTACGATGTCTCCATAACCAACGGACAAAATCGTCGTGCTGCTAAAATAGATGCATGCTTCTATAAAAGAGAAAAAGTCACTCTGATTCAATTCTAGTTTTATCACAGGGTAGCCCATTAAAGAGATAAGTGCATATATGAGCCCGAATCCTGAAATGATCGTTCCATACACGATGAACAAAATCAGCAGATGACTCGCTGGCATGAGATGTTCTTTAATTCCAGGATGTTTAAAGAGCATCCATATACTTCTGATAATAAGACCAGCAGTTGTTATGAGTAATATTATTAGTATGGCATTTTCCATTCTGTCCACCTCTCTTTATCTTATGAAAAAGAGAAACTGAATAGGACAGCCTTATGATCAAAAAAAGACAGTCTGCTTATTCACAGACCGTCTTTACCTATTATTATTTTACTTTGTTAACTGAGACCACTTCTGTTAACTCTTTTAACTGAAGGGCTAATTCACGTACACGCGTTTGTGCTAATTCATCGACGAGTACGTTGCCTTCATCAAAATTAACCGGATCTGCAATAAATTGATCTGGCAGCACTAAGCTGTATACGCCACGAAGCACGGTACGAAGGTTGGTCAATGCGTTCATGCCGCCTTTTCCGCCACCTGCAGCAACAGCAATCGCTGATGGTTTATTCTTGAAATGCTTTCCTCCTAAGAAATCAAGCGCATTTTTTAGCGCTCCGCTTATCCCACTGTGATACTCTGGGCTTGTTACAAAGAACCCATCAGCTTGTTCAGCATACTCAGCTAATTTTTTTACCGCTTCATTCTGAGCTGTCGTAGCATCTCCTGTAAACAGAGGCAATTTATCAATCCCTACATCAAAATATAACACTTCCACATTCATTTGTTTCAACGTTTCAGCAGCAAACTGCGCAATTCCTCTTGTTCTTGATTCTGCTGTAGGACTTCCTGCGATAACCATGATTTTCATATGTAATTCCTCATTTCTGCTATGCAATGTAATTATGTTCATATCTTACAAGATAATGAAGGTTTATTTATAACATAAACACTTGATATGTACAAAATCAGGTCTTAAGTCCAGAAAATAATCATTGACTTATCACCTATTTGGATGTAAATTATTTGTAATTTTGGAAACCCCAAAAACTAATTCGATCTTTAGCTAATCAAATTATAAATCATTCATAATGAAAGGAAGATGTAAATGGCACTTGTTTCAGTTGACTTTTCTCCTTTTAACGAAATGGTCATGAGTCTCCACGTTATTCAAAATCCAGCTCACCACCCATATCGACTTGAATGGGCTGAAAAAGCAAAAAATAAATTACCGCAAGATCTTTTACTTTTAATCAAAGAATGGGGACCGCATTTTTACGACTGGATGTATTTCGTTAACATTCGAAACGAATTTCAATTTAATGAATCTACCGTCGAAGAGGCCATTGAACGTATAGCGCTCATACCAGATTTATCGTTTTCCTATCTCTTGCTAGGTGAGAAATATGGAAGTGACTCTTTGCTCAAGTGGAAAATCAGTCCTGCGTCAGCACCTCTTCACTCGATTGAACGAGACATTCTTTTACATGCAGCGGCTTGGAAAAGGAAATTTTGTGATTTCTTTTATGAATACAACCGTTACTTGTTTGCAGAAGAGCTTTTTAGAATTACGCCTTGGATTGCAAGAGCATCTGACAATTTCAAAAAAGAACTGAGTGACTCGAAAATCGAAAGTTTAAACAGCATTCATCCTGATGTTACAGTGACTTCTGATTCGATAAAAATTAAGAAGAATGACGTTTACTCGTTTTCGTTTGAAGAGTTTCCTAGACTCGTAATTCAGCCATCTACTTTCGCTACGCCACACGTCATGCTTTGCTGCAACCAAGAACGTGTTAGCATCGCCCTCCATGTTGCTGTTCCGGATTCAGAAAAAAATCCTGAACCACCTGAAGATTTAATTACCTTATTAAAGGCACTCAGTGAGCCAACAAGACTTAAAATTCTGCAAGACTTGCTTCACCATCCTTACAGCACAAAGCAACTCGCCTATAAATACAATCTCACTGAAGCTACCGTATCGAATCATTTAAAGCAGTTACTTTTATGCGGCTTAGCCGAAACGCAAAGAAAAGGCTATTACGTTTTTTATACTGGTAAGCGAGAACGACTGGAATCACTTCGAACAGATGTCGCTCAATTTATGCAGCAGCCTGTTTTGGACGAATATATTTTCACGGCAGACTTAACGTGAAAGGAAGACGATTCATGAGAAAGTTAACAATCTTTGTTCAGCCTTATTTATTAATGTGTATAGGAGTTGTTTTACTTTCTGCAACTCCGTCTTTATTTGCTGGAGAGAACAATTTGAAATTCAGCCTGTTTCGTTACGGACAGACTGTTATTGAAACAATTGTCCAACTAACCAAACCACATTCGTTAACTCTTTACACACAAACACAAACACTCGCCTTTCCTAAAATGCCCGAAAACCGCTCAGTAGAGTTTCTTGATCAGATCACTGAAAGACCATTATTTCCAGAGGTTTGGGGTATTGTCATCTATACTGCAGGACTCATCATAGCTAGTTTTACTATCGCTATCATTATGGCTATAGTACTTGGATGGATGACAGAACTGCTTCCTTCCATCTTTAAGAAAGTACTTCTAAAATGCTGCAGCCTGCTAGAATCGATGCCAGATTTGTTCTTTGTTTTTTGCATACAGCTATTCGTTGTTTGGATTTATAAGCAAACTGGGTGGCTTGCTGCAAATCCTTTTACATCCAGCAAAGAACCTGCTCTTTTGATTCCGCTTGCAACACTCAGTATTGTACCTGGTATCTATTTGTTTAGAATGATGCTATTACTTTTAGAGACAGAGGTGGATAAGGATTATATCACCTTTGCTCGTTCAAAAGGGATCAGTAAATCCGCTATAATTTTGAAACATCTTTTAAGTAACACCATCTCTGAACTCAATACACACTTCCCCATCATCATGCTTCTTTTATTCAGCCAGATGGTCGTATTGGAATACCTGTTTAATATGAATGGTGTTATTCAAATTCTATTAAGTGAACAGCCTTATGAAACGAAGGCTATGCTTTTACTGCTGATCGTCACTCCGTTATTTGCAGCAGTTAAAGGTTTACAAAAAGTGATCTTCAAGAGGAGCTATATTCATGCTGAGTAAAATTCCTCTTTTCTTTACAGGTTTCTTTTTGCTGCTGTTCATTTTGGCTGCTAGTATTGTCATTCCGATCGCATTTTCTGAACCTGAAGTAAACCAATTTCGATACTCTGATTCCTTAAAAAAATTGGACATTCCGCCTTATAGTCCTTCTAAAGAGAATTGGCTTGGTACAGATCGTATTGGAAAGGATTTATTTTATATCTTAGTTGACGGTGCCAAATATACGATTCTTTTTGCCTGTATCATTACGTTAGCAAGAATCTTAATTTCTGTTATTTTGGGATTGTTGTTTAAACGCTTGTTTAATAGCAGCTGGTTCAGCGGTCTGATCCAAAGCTTCCAATACGTTCCACCATCCCTTATTGTACTGCTGACTTTGTCGCCTTTTCTTTTTTACGAATTAAGAAATGAATCTGTGCTCTCAACTTCAGAAACATTATTTCTTCAGTTGCTTGTTCTTATTGCAGTTGGTGTTCTGCCGCTCGGAAAAATCATCGCTGAAACGACTGAACTGTTATCGAGGACGGATTATGTTATCTGTGCCAAACTCATGGGTGCTTCTTCCTTTCAAATCACAGCAAAACATATTTTTCCCCATTTATGGCCGAGACTGTTTGTTTTAGTCGGCCGCCAATTTGCACAAGTTCTAACGTTAATGCTTCACTTAGCAATCTATCATCTTTATATTGGCGGTGTGCAAATCACTTCCGGTCAAGAGCATGACCAATTCAACCATTATGCGTCGGTTTCTAATGAATGGACTGGATTAATCTCTGCTTATCACAAGGAACTAATGCTAGAGCCATTTATTGTTATGGTTCCTGTAACCGCTTTTGCCCTTTTGGTGCTTTGCATTAACATCATGACGAAAGATTTAGAACAGCATTTTAAGAATCGATCTTTGTCTAAATGAAATGGCTGTTTTTGTATTCATTGTTGCTTTTGAGAGTAGTTGATCTCCGTTTTAAATTGATCACTTTTCGCGGGGTAGGCGGTGTGCCACATTGGTACGTTTCACTTTCAAGTGTTATACCTGCCCAGCTGTCCTAGAACAATTTCGGAAAAATAAGTCTAGTATGGAAAATTAAACAACAAAAACCGCTCTCTCAATTAAGGAGAACGGTTTTTCTTTAGTTACCAGCGCCTCTATACTTTGTCACTCCAACGTTCCATAACGTTACAGCGATCAAGAAAAACACGATTCCAACAACCGGTGTTAAGAACGCATACGTATACCACTCTTCACGTTCTAAAAAATAGGAAGATGGATATACACCGACAAACGCGAACGGAAGGATCCACGTTAACACATACTTGATCACTTTGTTGTAGATATCAACTGGATATCTTCCGTAGTTGCCGATGTTGTACATCATCGGCATTATATCTGTTCTCGAATCAGACCAGAACCCGATCGTTGCAAGAGCAATAAAAATACCTGCATACACGAGTGCTCCGCCTATTACTAACAGAATGAAGATGAACGGATCGTACCAGCTGATCTCTAGACCCAGCTTATCACCTGCATAGAACATTACAACTAATCCTGTAACTACACCGAAAAGTGATTCTAGCTCCATTCGTTCGAGTACAATTTGAAAAAGACTGTGAACGGGTCTTGTTAAGATACGATCCATCTCGCCTTTTACAATATATCTGTCTGTAAAATCCCAAATATTAAAGAACGAAGCAAAGATCGAGAATGGAACTAAGAAGAATCCGTAAATAAAGATCATCTCATCCTTACTCCATCCGGCAAGAAGATTCGTATGGCCGAATACGACCAGGATAAAAACTAAATTTACCGCTTGAAATAATAGATCTGAAAAGATTTCGACGATCATATCAGCACGATACGTAAGCCTTGTTTTTAAATATTGTCCGACGTATTGAAAAAAGATTGAAATATACTCCATCTGCTTCTAACCCCCTTGAACCACAAGCTGACGCTTCGCCAAAATCCATAGCCCATACACCGGAATGATAAGGAGTAGCGACCATATTGCTTGGTTAAGAAGGGCTTCATAGATCTGTGAGCCTTTAAACCCTTCAGTAAAAATCATACTCGGGATATAGCTGATCCCTTGAAACGGCAAGTAGCTCATCACGTTCTGAGCCCACATCGGATAGAAACTGAGCGGTAAGATAAGTCCAGAAAACAAATCGATCACGACACGTTTTGCCCGAATCAAGCCATCATTATTAAATAAGAAGAAAGTTGCGATTCCAGCTAACAGATTGATCTGTGTGTTAATGATGAAACTGAACGTGATCGATAGGAAAAATAACAACCATGTACTTGCGTTCGTGGATAATTCAATAGGAAACACGAGCGCTACGATGATCATTCCAGGAACAGAGAAAAATAAAAGCCTGAAGATTCCTTCGCCTAAGCCCTGCATCATCTTCATGTTTAAATACGGATAAGGACGGACCATCTCAACGGCCACTTTTCCTTCTTTAATCTCCATCGCAATCTCTCGGTCGATGTTGTTAAAATAAAAGGCTCTTGCCATCCACGCCACAGCTATATACGTTGTCATCTGAGTGATAGAAAGACCTTGTATGTTTTCTTTTCCTCCATAGATGGCACTCCATAGAAAGTAATAAGCTCCTATATTAATGCTATAAATGAGTATTCCACTGTAATAGTTCGTCCGGTATGCAAGCATCATTAAAAAACGGATGCGAATCATCTCGATATACTTACCCATGACGAACAGCACCTTCAACATAAATATTTCGGATGATCTCTTCTGTTGATATCTCAAGAATCTTCAAGTCAGCAATCTTTTTAGCTGCAGTCACTTTTCCGATCACACCTGAAATCACGGTCTCGTCAGCATCAACCGAAGCAACCCATACTAGGTCACTCTCTCCTTTTTCCCAAACCACAAGATGTTCTTGTGTAAGATGCTGCAACTCTTCCAACGTTGCTTTTTCACTAAACTGAAACTGAATCTGTTTTCCTTCTGCCCAATTTTCACGAAGCTCTTTTAGTGGTCCATCATAAATAATTTTTCCTTCATCAAGCATAACCACTCGTTCACAAAGCGCTTCAATATCTGAAAGGTCATGCGTTGTTAAAAGAATCGTCGTACCGTATTTCTCGTTAATTCTCTTTAGAAACTCACGAATTTTTAACTTTACGAGCACATCAAGTCCGATTGTCGGCTCGTCCAGAAACAATAGCGGCGGATTATGAATAAGAGCTGCAGCAAGTTCACAGCGCATGCGTTGTCCGAGTGAAAGTTTGCGGACAGGCTTGTCGAGCAACGGTCCGATATCAAGCGTCTCGATCACATCTTTCATATGCTCTTCATACTGTTGATCCGGCACATTGTAGATTTTCTTTAATAATCTGAAAGACTCTTGAACAGCGATATCCCACCATAACTGCGATCTTTGGCCAAAGACGACGCCAATCGTTTTTACAAACTTCTCCCGCTCTTTATGCGGATTCATACCGTTAACAACAATTTTTCCGTCAGTCGGCGTGAGGATCCCTGTCAGCATTTTAATGGAAGTCGACTTACCTGCACCGTTCTCCCCGATATAACCGACCATCTCTCCTTTTTTTATCGTAAAAGAGATGTCATCTACTGCTGTCTTGATTGTATAGTTTCGTGTAAAAAGATCCCGAAACGCCCCCTTCAGACCTGATCGGCTGGAGAAGGATTTAAATTCTTTTTTTAAACCTTGTACATCTATAATGTTCTGCATAGAAATGCCTCCGTAATTTATAGGTATTAGACTCTTTTTAAAAGATTGCTGCTTGACGTTTGTAGCATCTTTCTTCAATGACAAGTTGATTGTAGCGCAAGGTGCGAGACTCCTGCGGGACAGGCGGGCAGGTGAGACATTTAAGAGTGAAACGTTCGAATGTGGCTCACCGCCTGCCCCGCGGAAAGCGAGCATCCTGGAGCGGAAATCAACCACTTTCAAGAGCAACCATTTTTCCAATTTCATGCAAGAGAAACTCAAGGCACTCGAATAGTTTACTCCAATCCCGTTCATAAACTCAAATAGTTGAGACTATCTTTTCATAGTTTCCCATCCCTGTTCCTCACGCTTATTCATGCTACAATATGTATTGAACTTAACTGACGTATCGTTTACAGGAGGTATTTATAGATGAATCACACGAAATCTGAAGCTCTATATGATGAAGCGCTTCTACATATTGTTGGCGGTGTAAACAGTCCATCCCGATCTTTTAAAGCAGTTGGCGGTGGTGCACCTGTATTTATGGAACGCGCACAAGGCGCATACTTTTGGGATGAAGACGGCAATCGTTACATCGATTACTTAGCTGCTTATGGTCCTATTATTACCGGACATGCTCATCCTCATATCACAAAGGCGATCGTGAAAGCTGCAGAAAATGGCGTGCTTTATGGAACGCCTACTTCTCTTGAAGTGAAATTTGCGAAGATGTTAAAAGAAGCGATGCCTGCTATGGATAAAGTTCGTTTCGTAAACTCTGGAACAGAGGCGGTCATGACAACGATCCGCGTTGCTCGTGCTTATACAGGACGCGATAAGATCATCAAGTTTGCCGGTTGCTATCACGGGCATTCTGATCTCGTACTAGTTGCTGCTGGATCCGGCCCTTCTACACTTGGAACTCCAGACTCAGCTGGTGTTCCAAAATCAATCGCGCAAGAAGTGATCACTGTTCCATTTAATGATGTTGAAGCTTATAAGGCTGCAATGGAAAAATGGGGTGACCAGATCGCTGCCGTTTTAGTTGAACCGATCGTTGGAAACTTTGGGATCGTTGAACCCAAAGAAGGCTTTTTGAAAGCTGTTAACGATATCACCCATGAGCATGGTGCACTTGTAATCTATGATGAAGTAATTACGGCTTTTCGTTTCATGTATGGAGGCGCACAAGATCTTTTAGGTGTAAAACCTGACATGACAGCGCTCGGAAAGATTATCGGTGGCGGTCTGCCAATCGGCGCATATGGCGGTAAACAAGAGATTATGGAAAAAGTAGCACCACTCGGACCTGCGTACCAAGCAGGAACGATGGCAGGAAACCCCGCATCGATCTCAGCAGGTATTGCTTGTTTAGAAGTTTTAAAACAAGAAGGCGTTTACGAAGAAATGGACCGCTTGGGTGCAATCCTTGAAAAAGGTTTGCTTGAACAAGCCGAGAAATATGGTGTCTCCGTAACGATCAACCGCTTGAAAGGTGCTTTAACGCTCTATTTTTCCAACGAAAAAATTGAGAACTATGTACAAGCAGAAGCAACAGATGGTGAGATTTTCGGAAGATACTTCAAACATATGCTTCATGAAGGAATCAATCTCGCTCCATCTAAATACGAAGCGATGTTCTTAACAACTGCACACACCGAAGAAGACGTTCGCGAAACAATCGAAGCAGCTGGGAGAGCATTCAGCTCACTAAGTTTTTAGGTAAATGAAAGAATCCGTCCTCACACGGATTCTTTTTTTGATTTAAGGGAAAACCTGTAATAGAGGGTCTATGATTTTCATAAAGTATATAGGTGTGTACTTTTCACAATTTGTTAACAGATATTTACTTGATTAAAAGGACGAAACAGTTTATAGTGTTTGAGATTATTAACATTTTTTATGAGAAAGGAATTATCGCAGTTATGAAACTAGGAGCCCGAATGATTAAAACGGGTTTAGCCATTTCTTTATCGATCTACTTAGCGATGTTGTTTCAATTGGAGCAACCAGCCTTTGCCGCGATTGCCGCTACATTTGCGATCCAGCCATCCATCTATAGATCGTATCAAACCATTTTAGAACAAGTTCAAGGTAACTTGGTTGGCGCCATTTTTGCTATCATTTTTGTTATTCTATTAGGCAATAACCCTTTTGTTATCGGATTCGTTGTCGTACTTGTTATCGCAGCGAACTTAAAGATGAAGATTGAGAAAACGATACCGTTATCCATCGTTACCGTAATCGTAATCATGGAGAGCCATACAGAGAACTTTATCGGTTTTGCGATCGATCGTTTCTTATTGATCATGCTCGGCGTATTATCAGCGTTCTTAGTTAACCTGGTATTCATGCCGCCTAAATATGAAACGAAGCTGTATTATAAAATTTCCGATCACACGGACGAAATCATAAAATGGATTCGCATGATCACCCGTCATGCTACAGAACATAGTGCCTTGAAAGAGGATCTGCCACGCTTAAAAGAAAACCGCTTTAAGATGGATCAATATTACTTATTGTATAAAGAAGAACGTACGTATTTAAGAAGCAATAAGTATACTAAAACACGTAAGCTGGTTCTTTACCGCCAGATGATTCAAACTACAAACAAAGCACTTGAACTGTTGAAGAGCCTTCACCGTCATGAAAATGAGTTGAACAACATGCCTGAACCTCTTCAAGAACTGATTCAATTAAAACTGGATGGCTTAACCAACTTCCACGAACAGATGTTGTTGAAGTACACGGACAAAATCCGTGCACAGCATACGCTCGATATGGATGAGGCCATCAACAAAAAAGCACTCATGACCTGTATTATGAGCTATTACAAAAACCCAGAGAACGAAGATTGGATTGAACTGTTCCCCGTCTTCGCCCTGATCATAGACTACGCAGACCAATTGGAGCATTTGAACACATTGGTGGAAAGCTTTAAGAACTACCACCAGGAAGATAGTGAAGTACAGTTGGATCAGCGGTTTGAGGATTAATATTGTGTATTGGAAGCCAACCCTTTGTTTGAGGGTTGGTTTTTTTGTTGTTTGTGGAGTGTTTTTAGGTGGTTTTGCGAAGGGCGGCGCGCGAATTTCGTCGTAATTTGCAAACTCGCTGTTATATGATAAAAACTCGCCGTATTAAGTTGAATTCTCGCCGTATTATAGTCAATATTTCTAGAATTAATTAGATTGGAATTCATTAATTAGGAAAGTTCTATTTGCATTACACTTATGAATGCTGCAAACTAGGAAAAATTAATATGTAATTAATGTAAAGGAGAGATTTTTACTAAAAATGATAGAAAAGCTCCACCTATAGTTATAAAATTATCCAAATTAATAAGAAGAACACCTCTAAACCATTCAAAAAGAAAAGAATTGCTAGAACAATTGCGAAATCATTCCTCTGGGCACAAGGGTGAACAATCTTTAAACTATTTTTATCGCTACTTACCTAAAAATGACGTCTATTTACTTCACGGAATTCGAATTCTCCATGATAACTACTATTTCCAAATGGATACTCTAGTCATTACTCCCAATTTCATAACAATATTAGAAATAAAGAACCTGACAGGACATCTATTCTTTGATGATAATTTTTCACAACTCATCAGAACATATGACGGAAAGAAAGAAGCGTTCTCTAATCCAATCGAACAGGTTAAACGGCAAAGATATCACTTAAATGAAATACTTCTCCAACAGAAATACTCTGCTCCCATCCCCATTGAATCTCTTGTAGTCATGACCAATCCAAATGTGATCATTGAAGCTTCTCCTACATATAAAGAAGCTTATGAAAAAGTAATTAAAAGCCCTAGTCTACAACAGAAATTCCAAGAGTTCATACAAATGAACAATCAAACTGTCCTAACACAAAAACAAATTAAAAAACTAATAAAATACCTTTCCAAAGTAAGTTCATCTTATGATCCAGATGTTTGTGAACTTTTTGAGATTAATAAAAGAGATTTAATAACCGGCGTTTTGTGTTCATCATGTGATCAATCAATCATGACATATGTATGGGGTTCCTGGCATTGCCACTCTTGCAATACTTCCTCAAAAATTGCTCATGTTGAAGCTTTACAAGACTACGCATATTTAATTTCTACTGAAATATCCAATCGTGAGGCTATGAAATACTTACATTTAAATTCAAGTTATCAAACTAACCATTTATTTCGATCTCTGAAGCTTCCTACATCAGGTTCAACAAAATCCCGCAAATACAACCTCAAACCCCTCCTAGAAAAAACCACATAAAAAAAAGAAGCTCAGCTAAAGCCAAGCCTCCTCATCTACAATTAATCTCTAACTCTTCATCCGTGGATCTAGTGCATCACGCAGACCATCACCCATCAGGTTGAATCCGAGTACCGTGAGCATGATCGCTAAGCCTGGGAACAATACGGTCCATGGCGCTTGAATGATAAAGTCTTTTGAATCTGCGAGCATCTTACCCCACTCTGGAGTTGGTGGCTGTGCACCCATTCCTAGGAATCCAAGTGCAGCTGCTTCAATGATCGCCGTTGCGATCGCAAGCGTTCCTTGAACAATAATTGGAGCGAGACTGTTCGGCAGGATATGATGGATCAGAATCCTGAAGTCGCTCATTCCGATTGCACGAGCCGCTGTAATGTATTCTTCTTCTTTTACACTAAGCACTCTCGAGCGCAATAAGCGTCCGAACGTTGGAATGTTGATAATCGCAATCGCGATCAACGCGTTTTTTAATGATGGTCCTAATACCGATACTACCGCAATAGCAAGTAAGATACTTGGGAACGCAAGCAAAATATCAAAAATGCGAGATATGATGCCATCTATCCATCTTCCATAATATCCTGCAACGATACCTAAGAAGGAACCTACGATAACTGATCCAGCTACCGAGAAAAAACCAACCCAAAGGGAGACACGAGCACCGTGGATAATGCGACTTAAGATATCACGACCAAATTCGTCGGTACCAAACCAATGTTCAGCAGATGGTGCGATATGTTTATCTCTTAGCTCACCTTCACTGATGCCATAAGGCGCGATCAGGTCCGCGAATATGGCAATAACGATGAACACCGAAACAATCGATAAACCGACAAGAGCGATCTTATTCTTTTTAAAGCTTCTCCAAGCATCTTTCCAAGGAGAGATTACTTTGTCTTCCACAGGTTCCACTGGCATATGCTGTGGCTGCGGAACTACGGGAGGTGTTGATCTTGTGAGTTCTGACATTCTAATCCCTCCTACTTGAATTTAATTCTCGGGTCAATTGCTGCGTACAGCAAATCAACGAGTAGATTGATTAATACGAAAATCGTTGCGACGACTAAGATACCAGATTGGATAACCGGATAATCACGATACGAGATCGCATCATAAATGTATGTACCAATGCCTGGCCATCCGAAGATCGTCTCCGTCAGAATCGCACCGCCCAATAGCAGTCCTGTCTGAAGACCGATAACGGTTACTACTGGGATTAACGCGTTTTTCAATGAATGCTTATACACGACCCAGAACATTTTCATTCCTTTTGCACGTGCGGTTCGGATATAATCTGAACGCATAACTTCAAGCATGCTTGACCGGGTCATACGCGCAATGATTGCCATTGGAATCGTAGCAAGTGCAACTCCAGGCAAGATGAGATGTTTGACTACCTCAACAAACTGATCCATTCTTCCTTGAATCAAAGTGTCGATCAAATACAGATGCGTGATCGGATCAACCGGAACACGAATGTTGTCGCGACCCGTAGTCGGTAGAAGATCAAAGTGAATAGAGAATACATATTGCTCCATTAATCCAAGCCAGAAGATCGGCATAGAAACACCCACTAGCGCAAGAACCATAGCCGTATAATCGAACCAAGAGTTTTGGAACCATGCAGAAATGATACCTGCATTAACTCCGATTACGATCGCAATAACCATTGCAACAAAAGCAAGTTCCATCGTTGCGGCTAAATATGGCCACACTTCTTGTGCGATCGGTACGTTTGTTTTTAATGAAACACCAAGGTCTCCAGTAAAAAGACCTGTTAAATAATCAATAAATTGCGTATACCATGGCTGGTCTAACCCAAGTCGCTTCGTTAAAGATGCAACAGCTTCCTTTGTGGCCTGCTGCCCTAAAATTAATTGTGCTGGATTACCCGGGATAGCGCGAATCATCATGAACACGATAAATGTCATCCCTAAAAGTACAGGAACGAGCGTTGCTAACCGTCTGATCGTATAGGCAAACATAGGGTCACCTCTTTCTTAAGAAGAATTACAAGTATGTTAGGTTACGAGTTGTTATTCTTGAAAGGCGTTGCTTTCCACTCCAGGATGCTCGCTTTCCGGGGGGGCTTGCGGTGAGCCTCTTAGCGTTAGGCGCTATTAAGAGTCTCACCTGTCCCGCTGATCCCCCAGGAGTCTCGCACCTTACTTTCCAATCAACGTATCAAAGGGGTTATGAAAGACTACCTTCTAGAGAATCGTTTTCCAAAAAAAGAGGAGCAGGCTATTTTAGGCCATACTCCCCGCCATACATTATTCGAAAGATACGTCCGCGAAAGATTGAGAACCTGTAGGATGTGGAACGAATCCTTTAATCTTGCTTGCTCCAGCTAATTGAGGCTTAGAGTGAACAAGTGGTACCCATGGAGCATCTTCATGAATGATAACTTGTGCTTGTTTGTAAAGCTCTTCACGCTTCGCTTCGTCAGCCGTTGTTTGAGCTTCAACTAAAAGCTTATGAACGTCTTCGTTCGCATAACGAGAGTAGTTGTTAGAATCGATCGTGTCTTTGTCAAGAAGCGTATAAAGGAAGTTATCCGCGTCTCCATTGTCACCTGTCCAACCTAACATGAACATTGGCGCTTCACCTTTTTGAACTTTCTCAAGGTAAGTACCCCACTCGAATGTAACGATGTTCGCTTTAATATTCACTTTTGCAAGTTTCGCTTGAATCGCTTCAGCTACTTTTTGACCGTTCGGCATATATGGACGTGCTACAGGCATTGCCCAAAGATCCATCTCAAATCCTTTTTCCATACCTGCTTTAGCTAAAAGTTCTTTTGCTTTTGCTTCGTCATATTCACGATCTTGAATCTCATCGTTGTATCCAGCGATTGAAGGAGGCATTGGGTTCTTAGCCGGCTCAGCTGTTCCTTCATAGAAGTTGTCGATGATCGCTTGCTTGTCGATCAAGTGGCTGATCGCCTGACGTACTTCTTTTTTATCAAATGGCGCCTTTTCAACGTTAAATCCTAGGTAACCAACGTTCATTGAAGGACGTTCGAACAATTGAAGCTTTCCATTGTCTGAAACTTTTTTCATATCAGATGGATTAAGAGCATCCATTAAGTCGATTTCGCCTTTCGTTAATGCGTTTAAACGAGAAGAGTTGTCTTTGATTACTTTAAACGTTACGCCATCAAGTTTTGGCATATCATTTATCCAATAGTCAGCATTCTTTTCAAGAACGATCGTATCGTTTGGCTTCCAGCTCTTAAATTTGAAAGGACCTGTACCAACTGGCTCTTTGCTTAGCTTGTCGCCATCTAATGATTTAGGGCTCGCGATTGCGAACGGGCTCATCGCTACGTTCTTTAAGAATGGAGCTTGTGGCTTGTTCAATGTAATAACTACTGTGTAGTCACCTTCCGCTTTTACATCTTTAATGACGTGTCCTTCGTCACCTTCAAATCCACCAAACATAGATCCGTAGTATGCGAATTTCTCGCCGTCTTTACTTTGTGCCCAACGGTCAAAGTTCTTTACAACTGCATCCGCGTTGAACTTCTCGCCATCGTGGAACTTAACACCTTCTTCAAGTGTGAACGTGTACGTTAATCCATCGTCAGAAATCTTCCATTCTTTTGCAAGACCTGCAACGATATCTGTATTATCTTTTCCGTAGTTTACAAGTGGCTCATAGATTTGCTCGGTTACGATGAAAGATTCACCGTCAGTTACAACAGCTGGATCAAGTGCAACAGAGTCACCGCCACGACCGTAGATCATGACATTGTTTGGATCGACTTTATCATCGTCTCCACCTTTGCTGCTATCTCCGCCTGATGAACACCCTGCCAACGCTAGAGATAAAGCAAGCATTAAAGCAAATAAAGTTAATAAACTTTTCTTCATCTTCTTTCCCCCAGTTCTCATTTTAGTTATGCCTTTGTTTATATGTACGTGTCTGCCGTTATTCGTAAAGATGGCAGGCAGCGTAGTGGCCTTCAGCAACTTCTTTTAAAACAGGCTTTACGGTTCCACAATGATCCATCGCTGCAGGGCAACGTGTATGGAACGGACAACCAGCAGGCGGATTCGATGGACTCGGCACATCTCCTTGCAGGATGACGCGGTCCTTTCGATGCTCCACATCTGGAATCGGAACGGCTGATAAAAGAGCTTGTGTATATGGATGTTTCGGATCATCATAAAGCTTTTCACTATCAGCAAGCTCTACGATATGACCCAAATACATAACTCCCACTCGGTCACTGATATGGCGGACTACACCAAGATCATGCGCGATAAACAAATACGTAAGGTCGAACTCTTTTTGAAGATCTTGTAAAAGGTTCAATACTTGAGATTGAATCGAAACGTCGAGAGCAGATACCGGCTCGTCCGCGATAATGAGCTTCGGATTCACGGCTAGTGCCCGTGCGATTCCGATACGCTGTCTTTGTCCTCCTGAGAATTGGTGAGGATATCGCTTCGCATGCCAGCTTGAGAGTCCTACGACTTCAAGCAGTTCTTTAACTCTTCTTTTTCGTTCTGCTTTATCTTTTACACCATGAACGATTAAAGGTTCTTCTAAAATTTTCTCAACCGTATGACGCGGGTTAAGGGAAGCAAAAGGATCTTGAAACACCATCTGCATCTCGCGGCGTTTCTTTCTCATCTCACTTGAAGATAGTTTGGTTATATCCTCACCTTCAAAGTAGATCTTTCCTTCAGTAGGTTCTAAAAGTCTAAGGAGCATGCGTCCTGTCGTGGACTTACCGCACCCGCTCTCTCCTACGAGGCCGAGTGTCTCTCCTTTTTTTATGTAAAAAGAGATTCCATCTACTGCCTTTACTTCGCCAACGGTCTTACTCAAAATTCCGCCTTTAATTGGAAAATGCATCTTTAGATTTTCAACTTTAACTAATGGCTGTGTCTGACTCATGCAGATTCACTCCTTTCCCGTCCTCGTAAAGCCAGCATCGGACTTGATGACTGCCTTCTTGAGTTTTAAGATGAGGAGTTTCGGATATACACCTTGTTCCTGCATGCTCACAACGTGGTGCGAACGAACAACCCGTGGTGATCGAACCGGGTTTTGGTACGTTTCCTGGAATAGAATACAGACGGCCAACCTTCTCCCTCATGTCTGGTACGGATTTGATCAACCCAACCGTATAAGGGTGCTTCGGATTTTGGAAGATCGTTTTCACTTCCCCTTCTTCGACCACTTTTCCAGCGTACATAACTACGACACGCTCACACATCTCTGCCACAACACCTAGATCATGTGTGATCATCATAATAGCGGTGTCTGTTTCTTTGTTTAATCGTTTCATCAAGTCTAAGATTTGGGCTTGAATCGTAACATCCAAAGCGGTAGTAGGCTCGTCCGCTATCAGAAGTTTAGGGTCGCAGATCATGGCCATGGCGATCATGACACGCTGACGCATACCTCCTGATAATTGATGAGGATATTCTTTCACAAGCTCTTCTGCTCGTGGAAGTCCCACTAGCTTAAGCATCTCGATCGCTTTACCCATCGCTTCTTTTTTGGACCATTTTCTATGTATGCGCAGTGATTCAATAAGCTGTTCACCGATCGTAATAACCGGGTTCAAGCTTGTCATCGGCTCTTGGAATATCATCCCGATTTCATTGCCTCTGATCTGCCGCATCCTTCTTTCCGGTGCAGAAGCAAGATTTTCACCTTTAAAGAGAATCTCTCCTTCAATTTTCCCAGGCGGGGTAGGTACTAGTCCCATTACGGATAGGGATGTCACACTTTTACCGCAGCCTGATTCTCCAACAATCCCAAGCACTTCGCCAGGATTAACGTGGAAATCAACACCGTCAACAGCAGGAATTGCGCCATCTTCTGTAAGGAAAGAAGTTCTTAAGTTCTTCACTTCTAGAACTGGATTTCCCATGAGATCTCACTCCTTTCTCTAAGCTGCCAAATTTCCTAGAATATTACTTCTCTGTTGAGAATTATGACACTACTCTGACAATTTGACAATATTTAATTTTCAGAATAATCGACAAATATGTCTTATGTTGTAGTTCTTTCGTATGATGTTTACCTGTCTTTAAACAAAAAAAGACCAGCATTTCTGCCAGTCTTTAACCGATTTAATTTAATTGTTGTACCATGAAAAGGTCGTAATAAGCGCCTTGTTTTTCCATTAATTTTTTATGGTTGCCGATCTCTACGATTCTGCCGTGATCGATCACGATGATTCGATCTGCATGAGTTATGGTGGAAAGTCGGTGAGCCACAATGAACGTTGTCCGGTCTTTTGCAAGTTTTTCTAAAGCTTCTTGAATCAGATGTTCACTTTCAAGGTCTAGTGCTGAAGTTGCTTCATCTAGGATAAGAAGCGGTGGATTTTTTAAAAAGACACGCGAAATAGCCACACGCTGCTTCTGACCACCAGATAGCTTCACTCCGCGTTCACCGATCTTCGTGTCATAGCCTTCAGGTAAGTTCATTATAAATTCATGTGCATTAGCCGCTTTTGCAGCCGCAATCATCTCTTCATCAGAAGCCTCTGGATTACCCATAAGAATATTCGCTCGAACGGATTCACTAAAAAGAATATTATCTTGAAGAACCATACCGATGTTATCTCTTAGTGAGCGCACTTTAAAATCACGGATATCTGTTCCATCCAGCTTGATGCTTCCTTCTGAAACATCATAAAAACGTGGAATCAAACTGATCAACGAAGATTTACCGCCTCCGCTCATCCCCACTAGAGCAATCGTTTCACCTGCTTCAACCGATAAGGAAACATTATGTAACACATCAGCTTCTTCCTCGTTATAAGTGAACGAAACATTTTCGAAATCAAGCTTCCCTTTTACAGATTCTAACGGCTTAGCATGAGGAGAGTCTTCAATATCATAAGACTCATCTAAAAACTCAAACATCCGGTCCATAGACGCAATCGATTGTGTAAGTGTTGTAGATGAATTCACTAATCGTCTCAGTGGATTATATAATCTATCCATATATGCAACAAAAGCCACTAGCGCTCCGATTGTAATGTTTCCTTGAATACCTTGATACGCAGCAAACCCAATGACAAGAAGTGGTGCAATGTCTGTTACGGTATTTACGACCGAGAATGTTTTCGCGTTCCATTTTGTATGATCCATTGCACGGTCTAAGAAATTTCGATTTCGTTTATCGAACTGTACCTGCTCATGGTCTTCAAGTGCAAAACTTCGGATCACTGACATACCTTGAACGCGTTCATGCAGGTGGCCTTGTACTTCAGCTAGAGCTTGTGAACGGTCTTTCGTTAGTTGACGAAGTCGGGCATAAAAGAATTTTACCGAGAATCCGTAGACTGGCAGCATAGAAAGGGCAACGACAGTCAGCCAGAAATCCATAGAGAACATGATGGCAGCGGCAATAATAATCGTGGCCATATCTAGCCATACATTCATTAGACCAGTAATGACAAACGTTTTGGTTTGCTCAACATCATGGATCACTCTCGAAATCACTTCACCCGATTTGTTGTTCGAATAAAAACGCAGGCTCAAGCGTTGTATATGGTCAAACATCTTGTCACGAATGTCATATAAAACCTTTGTTCCTACCCATTGGGCATAATACTGTCTCCAATACTCAATCGGTGGACGAAGCACTACAAATATGAGGGCAGCTCCTGCCATGAGCCAGTATAGTTTGTTTAATTTTTCATCTACCGGCAATGACACTTGAATGATGTCGTCTACAACATATTTTAAAATCAGTGGCGTTAATAACGGAATTCCAAACTTAGCTAAGCCGATTACAATCGTCCAAAAAATTTGCCACTTGTACGGTTTTACGAATATCAAATAACGTTTAATACTATCCATTTCAATTTCACCATTCTTTCCTTCATAAAAAGAAAACTTGGCAAACGCCAAGTTAACCAAAGATAAAAAAAGGATAACCTGTTGACTCTTCAACAGGTTTTCCTTTTTATCGGAATTCTAAATATCTTTCATACCATTGTTCCACAAATCCAGGTTCGAACGGTCCCTTTTTTTGTGTAACCATCAAAATTAATTCTTGAAGGTTCTTCTTAATGATCGTATCAAGCTGACTCGGATACCTCATCATTCTTTTGTGCAGCTCATATTCATCTTCATCCAATAAGATATAAGTTCCGTCTGGAAATACCTTTATATCAAGATCGTAATCAATATATTTCAGGGCTTCCTTGTCCCACATGAATGGTGAGCCTAGGTTGCAATAGTAATAAATCCCGTCTTCTCGTATCATTCCGATCACGTTAAACCATTGCTTCGCGTTAAAATAGCAAATGGCCGGTTCCCTCGTGCGCCATTGACGCCCGTCAGATTCAGTAACAAGAATCCGGTCGTTACCGCAAATCACCTGACTAGGAGTCCCTTTTAAAATAACCGTATCTTCCCAATTTCTATGAAGATAACCGTTATGTTTATAGCTTTGAATATTGATTATACTTCCGGTTGCAGGAAAACTCATCTCTCTCTCCTTTCTGCCCGAGTTCCGGAAGCTAATGTTACCTATTGAATTGTTAATTCTCCTTCCTCTTTAACCAATTGTCGGTAATTCACCAGCTCCATTAATAAACCTCGTTCTTCATTTTTTTCAAGTTTTGATTCCCGATCATTACTTTCTTTCATTACACACGCTTTTTTTCTCTTCTTTATTATATCGTTTTAAGAATAGTTTGGAAATGTACTTGTCCCTGTTTTTTTCATAAAAGCGCCTTTTTTCAAATAATTCCACTCGTCACTAGTATTCCCATCGGTCTTGTTTAGAAAACGTATGTACTTCGTTTGCATACCTGATAAAAAATGAAGAAAACCAAAAAATGCTCCCTAGTGATTAGGGAGCATTCCTGGATAGAGGTTATTTTTGTTGTTGGTTTTTACCTTGTTGAGACTGTTGGTTTTGTTGGCGAACTTCTTGAGCGTTAGTTTCGCTAGCAAATTCAGTCCCGTAAGATTGACCAGCTTGTTGTTGAGCGTTTTGTTGCTTTTGACGAGCTTGTTGTTGTTGTTGTTTTTGTTGTTTGTCCATGTTTTTCACCTCCACGAAATATAATTTACCCGAGGTCATGCTTTTTTATAAGCATTTTTTTTATTAGATATTTCCAGTATTAAAACATTGAGATATAGGGGATAAATGAATGAATAACTATTTCTTAATAAAGGAGGTACGACACATGTATGTAGGAAGAGATATGACAGAATTGAGTATGACGAGTAAGACCGATTGGAAAGATGCAGAACTGGCTTATTTTCATCACTCCTTGCAGCAGGTAGCCCCTTATTTAAACGAAGAAGGTACAAGCATGCACCGCGAGATCATTAAAGAGATCGAAGCAAGAGGCGGTATGAAACGTGATGAAGCCGATTGGACGCATGGGACTGAGGTTAAGTACGATTGAATTCCTGATTGTCGGGAATCGCTCATAAACCCTGGGAATCGCTCATAAACCCTGGGAATCGCTCATAAACCCTGGGAATCGCTCATAAACCCTGGGAATCGCTCGTCCAGCATGCCTAACAGCCGCTGGACGAGCACCAAAAACAGCCCCTACTCTCAGCAGGGGCTTGTTTTATTCAAAAAATATTAAAAATTACTATAAGACTGTCCACCATCTACGTTCAGCGTACTTCCAACGACCCATGATGCCTTTTTAGAGGCTAAAAAAACCACAACGTCGGCTACTTCTTCAACTGTCCCAAATCGTCCTGCAGAAATATGTTCTTCTACAAATGAATTGATTTGATCTGGATTCTGTTCCAATCTTTTTTTCCAATTTCCTGTTTCATGCAAGATCGATCCAGGGGCAACGCCGTTTACCCGAATCCCCTTTTTAATCATTTCGTCACCAAATGATTTTGTGAAGGAAATCATCGCTGCCTTACTCGCATTGTAAGTAGGCTTACCACCAGATTCCCGGCCAAAAATAGAGGAAATATTAATAATAGCTCCGCCGTCTGACTTTCCGGTCATGATTGCTGCCGCTCTCTTACTCAAATCAACAGCTGAAAGAAAGTTCAAATGCATGGCTTCTTCAAACTGCTCGATGCTTGTCTCCATAACAGAAGAACCATTGCTCCCACCCGCATTGTTAACCAAAACATCAATTGTTCCAAAGTTCGTAACGAACTCATCCATCACTCGTTCACGATCCTCAGCAATCGTTACATCACCCTGGAAAATTTCAATGCCTTCTTTTTGAGCAGCTTCCAGATCAGCTAAGTTACGACCGACGATCCCTACTCTTGCACCTTCTTCTAAAAAGGCATGGGCGATACCTTGGCCGATCCCTTTCGATCCACCTGTAACAAGCACAACTTTACCTTCAAGATCTAAATTCATACGATTAACGCCTCCTTGATGAGCCGAATGATTTTTTGATGCGAGACAGGAAATGGATAATTTTCAAGTTCATCTACAGAGACCCATTTCCAATCGGCAGGCAACTGTTCCAGATCATCTTCACTTTCAATTTTACCCTGCCATATTTGAATTTCCCATTTTAAGTGAGAAAACACATGCTCAATATATCCTGCTTTTTCCTCTACAACCGCTCCAAAGTTCGTCTGTTCTTGTACATAGCCAACCAATGCGTCAATCTCTGCATCTTTGTGCTCCCCAACATACTCAGTATTCGGAAATTCCCACATGTTAGCAAGCAAGCCTTCAGATGGTCTTTTGTGAATAAGAATTTTCCCATCATGATTTAACAGAACACCTGCAGTCATCTTCGCTTTACGAACTTTTGTTTTTCCTAACTTTACAGGAAGTTCGGCTTGTCTTCCACTCTCAAACCCTCTGCATAATTCTCGCATCGGACATAATAAGCAAGCTGGTGATTTCGGCGTGCATATGAGAGCACCTAACTCCATTAATGCTTGATTAAAAGAAGATGGATCATCGTGTGAGATCAGCTCCCTTACTGCTTTTTCAAAAAGTACACGCGTTTTTGGTTTGCTGATATCTTCTTCGATCAATAGAATTCTGGATAAAACACGCATAACATTACCATCAACTGCTGGCTCTGGAATACCGTACGCAATACTAAGGACTGCTCCTGCTGTATAAGGGCCAACTCCCTTTAATCCAGCGATTTCTTTTGGCGTATTCGGTACTTTTCCTCCATAAGATTCGCATACTTCTTTTACTGCGGTTTGTAAGTTTCGAACTCGGGAATAATAACCTAGACCCTCCCATGCTTTTAAGACTTTTTCTTCATCCGCGTAAGCGAGGTCTTGGAGCGTTGGGAACAGTTGAGTAAATCGTTCAAAATAAGGAATGACCGTGTCTACTCTCGTTTGTTGAAGCATAATCTCAGAGACCCAGACACGGTAAGGATCTTGATTTTCTCTCCAAGGCAACGTTCGTTTGTTCTCGTTATACCAAGTTAACAAATGGTCTTGAAATTGTTTCACATATGAAGCATTGAGGGAAAATATACTATTACTTGTTGTCTTCAATTTACAGATCTTCCTTTGTGTTTAGCTTTTCAAACGCCCAGCAATGGATTTTTTCTAATCCTCCTGTTACACATTCGTCAAGGATTGAAAAAACAGGATGCTGTAGAGAAGTTCGATTTTTTTTAATCGTATCATATGATGCTTGATCGTTAACTTGGAAACATTCAACATATAATGAAGGCTGATCTGCTGCTCTGTACCATTGAATATCAGAAGCACCACAAGCTTTAAGCTCATTGATGACAGAATCCATTTGAGACTCATACAATTGAATGAAATCTGGACTTATTTTATACTCCATAAAAACCGTTAACATATTCTTTTCACTCCATTCCTACATAGGAGGTGATCGCCTTGGATACAGGCACACATATTGTAATGGGGCTCGGGTTAGGTGGTTTAGCGATGCTAGACCCTGCAATTGCAAATGATCCAATAACCTCCCAAGCTATTCTTGCTGGGACTTTAATTGGTTCCCAAGCACCCGACTTTGACACCGTACTCAAACTAAAAAATAATGCGGTATACATCCGCAATCACAGAGGCCTTACACATTCATTGCCGGCACTCGTAATATGGCCACTGCTCTTATTTGGGGCTATCTCGTTATTTGTTCCAGAAGCAGATAACGGAAAGCTTTTATTATGGACAGCAATTGCTGTTTTCCTTCATGTATTCGTTGATATCTTTAATGCTTACGGCACACAGGCCCTATATCCGATTTCAAAGAAATGGATCGCGCTTGGTGTCATCAGTATCTTTGATCCTTTTATCTTCTTCTTGCATATCGGAGGCCTGCTGCTCTGGTATATAGGTGTTGATCCCGGATACACGTTTCTCACGGTGTACAGCATACTCGTTGTTTATTACATCATTCGGATCATATCCAGACAGCGCGTGAACAAGATCGTGCTGAAAAAGATTCCAGAAGCAGAAGAGATCTATGCCAGCCCGACCATTCGCTGGGGACAGTACCATCTAGCCATAAAATCGAAGCACGAATTCTTCGTAGCCGGTTTAAAAAATGGAAAAGTAACGGTTTGGGATACTTTCGATCGTCTAGCTGTTCCGAAAACGAAATTGATCGATGCAGCGAAAAAGGACAAAAACATATCTGCCTTTCTCTCTTTCTCCCCTGTACACAGGTGGGAAGTCGAAAAAAATGACCACGGTCATCTCGTTCAATTTATTGACCTCAGGTATAGAAGTAAAGGGCACTATCCTTTTGTCGCGATGGTACAGTTAGATGAGAACTTGAACATCATTACTTCTTTTACAGGCTGGGTATATTCTGAAGACCGTCTGAAAAAGAAGATGGAGTTATCACCGCTCGACCTTATCAACAATAATGAATAGGAAGAAGACGGGCTTATTGAATAGGCCCGTCTTTTTTTACGAAACGCTGAAATTTAGGATTGTTTGAAAAATACTCATGAAGCTTATGGCCATATGAAGTAATCAACTGTGTTACCATTTTTTCAGTAACCTCTTGTCCTTCATATTCCCATCCCGCTTTCGCTCGAGTAGACTCAAAATCTTCCCATAATCCTTCCACCCATTCCCTTGCTTCTTGATTTGTAAGGGCTGGGTTCTTTTTTTGCAGTAGTTTCGCCAATCTGTCAAAACGCTCTTCCATTATTCTCCCTCCTTATCCAAATTTTAAAGAAACCCCCGTCACATAAAGGGTTCTCTCACGTTTCATACTAGTTGAGAACCGATAACAAGGAGGTAATCACATGCGCAATAAATCAAAAAACTTCCCTAATCGGATCTCCTTCTCAGGTGAGCCGAGATCAAAAGAAGAATTCTCTTCTAAACGGCCAGATGGATCCATTCGTGACCATCCGCAGGAACGAATGTTTTTATCCAATCAACACCGAGATGATCAGTAACTCTTGCGGTTATGAATTTCATTCTGGGGGGTGAATCAGTTGAACAAGAAAGATTACTTCTCATCAACGCGATTTAACGGTAAATATTCTGACCCCTTTCACTCACCGCGTGCCAATTCGAAGCATGCGTACAACCAAGTGAACGGGGAGACCCAGCAAGCATTAAATAACTATGTGCTTGAAATTCAAACACGTAAGCGTTCATAGTGACGAATAAAGGAGCGGTCCTGTACCGCTTCTTTATTTTGTTTCTTGGTTCAAAAAGACTTACAGTGGTTAATTTGCGTTTCAGATGCTCGCTTTCCGGGGGGCGTGCGGTGAGCCACCTCATCGCCTTGCGACCTTAGGTGTCTCACCTGTCCCGCTAATCCCCCAGGAGTCTCGCACCTTACACTCCAATCAACGGCAAAGAAGCTTTGAACAAAACACAAAGAAAAGAGCCTTCAAAATTATTCAAGCACTGAAATCGGCAGAGCTTCGAGTGCACTTTGTTTATTTTTGTAACCCCAGGCAAAAATACCATTTAGGTACAGCACAGAAAAAGTCGAACCCGGATCTCCTTGAATTCCGTATTCTTTCCCGCTTTCGATCGTTGACGGGTCCATCAGATAGCATTTACCCATCGCGATCTTACGTTCATAAACGGCGTACTCACTTACCATGCCCATTTGTTCTGCTTTTTGTGCTTTTGCTCGAAGGGAAGCAATTTCGCCTTTAATTTCAACTTCTGTCATCTCGCTGAATCTTTTTTCCATTTGATTACTCCCTTTCTTTTCTGTACCCTATATATGCTTAAGAACTAACTACATAGGAGTGGTAACTTTGAATAAGACTGTCATTATTACGGGCGGCGGTTCTGGCTTAGGACTCGCACTAGCCCGCGAATATAATAAAACGTACAACGTATATCTCGTTGGCCGCAATGAGCAAAAATTAGAGCAAGCTGTTCAATCATTCGCTCACAGCGAAAACAAAGTATCGTATAAAGTTTGTGATGTTACCGATTACGCAAAAACCGAATCCATGCTTCAATCCATCTTCCAAAGTGAGAACGTTCACGCTTTGATCAACAATGCAGGTATGGGTGTATTTGAGCCGCTTGAAGACTTAACAAAAACAGATATAACACAAATGCTCGAAACGAATGTTTACGGCACCATTTTTCCAACTAAGCTTGCTTTACAGCTGTTTAAAAAGCAAGGCTTCGGCAAGGTAATGAACATCATTTCCACAGCCGGTTTACGCGGAAAGGTAAATGAATCTGTTTATTGTGCTTCTAAATTTGCCGTTAGAGGATTTACAGAAAGTCTCGTCAAGGAATGGGATGGCACTGATATCTATCCAACAGCGGTTTATATGGGCGGAATGGATACCCCTTTCTGGGATGATTCTAATCACATTGCAGATCGCTCTCGATTAAAGTCTCCGGAACAGGTTGCTGCCCTAATCATTGAACAGGACGACAACAGACCTGAGATCTTTATAGATCGTTAAGTTCTTCACCGCTAAGAAGTTCTGAAATTACTCCAGAATCGAAGCCTTTGCTGTATAGAAATTTCTTCATGCGTGACTCGTATTCAAAGCCACTATACTTTTTATATTTTTGATGAGCCTTGCGAGCATGCGCCAGCAAGGCTTCTTTTTCATCTTCGGCAGATTGACTGATCTTTGCTTCTTGAAATGCCATTTCAATCACTTCCCACGAATAGCCTTTTTGCTGAAGCTGCTGAGCAATCCTTTGCTTCTGTTCTTTCTCAGAACGTTTCTTTCTGCTCGAAAATTGTTTTTGAATAAATGTAATACTCGCTTCTAGTTGCTCCTCATAACTGAACTGATCGAGAGCCTCTTCCGTGTTATGATCACTGATTCCTTTTTTCTTCAGCTCCTGCCGAATCATTCCTGGTCCTTTAAAGGATGTGTTCATCCGGCTTCTAACGAGTGATTTCGCAAAGGTTTGGTCATTCACAAAATCATACTCCGAAAGTTTTTGCAGAACTCGTTTGATCGTGGATTCAGGAACTTCCTTCTTTTCTAGATATACCTCGATCTCATGGGCAGTTCGCATTCGAAAAGATAAATAGTGAAGAGCTTTATTAAATGCTTTTCGATATTGATCTTCTTCAATGATGGATTCCCATTCTTCTTCATCGATCTCCATACCTTTTTGAAGTGAAAATTTTATTAATACATCTGCGTCTACGCTAAATGCAAATTCTTCTTTTGACCCTTTTTGTAT
Source organism: Fictibacillus nanhaiensis (assembly GCF_049537595.1). GTDB lineage: Bacteria > Bacillota > Bacilli > Bacillales > Fictibacillaceae > Fictibacillus > Fictibacillus nanhaiensis_F. The sequence goes on along the minus strand of NZ_JBMULM010000003.1, from coordinate 251,508 downwards.
AAAAATATTAAATCGTTCGTCGTTTTTTTGCTGAGCAGAAATCCTTGTTATAACAGCCATCTACCCACCTTCTTTCACCAAATAGTGTACCATATCTTATGGACTTCATGCTGTTTGAACAGCCTATAAACCATGTAATTGTATCTGTATGAGAATGTTAACGAAAACAAGCACTTACCGTTAGATAAAACACGGACATTTAAGGAGCATCGGCGGTTAGAACTGATTTTCAGGTGTAAAATGCGCAGTCACGGGTGCTTACGCGGCAATCTCAGGTGTAATTCAGTACATCACAGTTGGTTAATCCCACTTTACCGGTGAACGTGTAATAAATATAAAAACACGTACCGTAAAAACCACTCCTCATAGACTCGTACTCACCCATTCATCACATAAAAAAGCACCCTCCCCGTTTGGAGAGAATGCTTTTTTGGTGAAAGTGCAACCTGCACTTATATAGGCTTATCAACAGCGTTTTGCATTTGCGCCATATTTATTTTCGAGCAACTCTGCAAAAAACTCTTTTTCAGTTGGCGGTGTGCGATCAGGATGATTTTCTTTTAGATGTTTCACATAAGCTTGGTAATCAGGCAGATTTGAGATTCCCTTTCCGATATATAAAAGGATCTGAAAGATATCTTTCACCCAATTCCAAGCAGCTTGAAACGTCACGATACATCACCAAGCTTTGTTTGCACAAATGGCTCTTCTGACGTTTCTAATGGCTTCTCACTCTTAACAGCTTTGTACCAGATGCGCATTGCATCAATCAGTACACCTAGAATAAGCAGCATAAAGATCGCGGTTAGATAAGCGTTTAACGTATTGTTGAAGACCAGCTGTTTAGCAGCTTCCATGGAAGGTACAGTTGCTGGCAAGTTGCCGCTCGCTATCGCTTCTTTCATGACCTCTGCTTGCTTTAAGAAACCGATTTTCGGAATATCAGAGAAAATCTTTTGCCAAGCCGCATAGAATGTTACGATCATCAACCAAGCAAGGGGAACTAACGTCACCCATACAAACTTTTTCTTACCCATCTTCAAAATAACTGTAGTTGCCACGATAAGGGCAATAGCCGCTAACATTTGGTTAACGATTCCGAACAATGGCCATAGGGTATTGATGCCGCCTAACGGATCCGTTACACCAACAACTAAGAAATAACCCCAGCCTGCAACGACTAACGCACTCGTGAAATATACAGCCGGCATAGAATCTGTTTTTCGCAAAGGTTTATAAATTTGCCCTAGAAGATCTTGAAGCATAAACCTACCTACCCGTGTACCTGCGTCAATAGTGGTCAAAATGAATACAGCTTCAAATAGTATCGCAAAATGGTACCAGAAAGCCATCAACTGTGGCCCACCGATAACTTGTGAGAAAATTTGTGCGATCCCTACAGCTAGTGATGGAGCACCACCTGTTCGAGAAAGAATCGATTCTTCATCTACATTTTTAGCGAGTTCATTAATCTCGTCTGCTGATACAGTGAACCCCCAAGAGGATATCGTTGTAGCAGCTGTTGCGACATCCGTTCCGATCGCAGCACCTGGGGAATTGATCGCAAAATAGATACCAGGCGTCAAAAGCGTTGCCGCTACCATCGCCATTATTGCTACAAATGATTCTGTTAACATTCCTGCGTAACCGATCATAGGAGCATGCTGCTCGTTCGCGATTAGTTTAGGCGATGTTCCTGATGAGATCAACGCATGGAATCCAGAAATGGCTCCACAAGCAATCGTAATGAACAAGAATGGAAAAAGGTTTCCTGCAAATACCGGACCTGTTCCATCAATAAATTTAGTAAGAGCAGGCATTTGAATCTCAGGCATGACGATTAGAATACCGAGTGCCATCATTCCGATTACCCCTACTTTTAGGAACGTACTTAAATAGTCTCTTGGAGCAAGGAGCATCCAAACAGGAAGAACGGAAGCAAGAAAACCATAAACGATCAACATCCAAGCTAAAGTCTCACCATCAAATGTAAAAAGAGGTGCTAGTGTTGGAGAGTCTGCAACCCATTGGCCGCTGACTAAAGCAAAAATCAACAATACAAAACCAATTATGGATGCTTCCCCTACTCGTCCCGGGCGTAAATAGCGCATATACACACCCATGAAAAGAGCGATGGGAATGGTCATAGCAATCGTATATGTACCCCATGGGCTTGATTTAAGTGCGTTAACAACTACTAGTGCAAGAACGGCAATTAAAATAACCATAATAGCAAAAACACCGATTAGCGCTAGCATTCCACCAACTGGTCCTATTTCTTCTTTAGCAATCTGACCAATTGATTTACCTCTGCGTCTCATGGAAATAATTAAAATAACAAAATCTTGTACAGCTCCGGCAAGAACGGCTCCGACAATAATCCAGATGGTACCAGGCAGATATCCCATCTGTGCCGCTAATGTTGGACCTACAAGTGGACCAGCACCAGCGATCGCTGCAAAATGGTGTCCATAAAGAACCCATTTGTTTGTCGGTACATAATCCTTACCATCTGCATATCTTTCTGCAGGTGTTGCATTGTTCTTATTAAGGCTGAAGATTTTTGTAGCAATAAATCTAGCATAAAAGCGATAAGCAATGGCATACGTACACAAGGAAGCAACTACAAACCAGATTGCATTGATCTTCTCGTCTCTTTGGAGTGCGATGATGGATAAGGCGATCCCCCCGGCTAAAGCAATACCTATCCATAACAGCGCTCTCAAAAAGGGATTCTTCTTTTTTGCTTGCACATTTCTTTGGAGCTCCATAAGTCTTCTTTCCTCCTCAATAGTGTAAAATAATATGTACAAGATGAATTATAACAAATATTCTTAATTTTTAAATAAATAAAATGGAAAGAGGTGGATTATCATGAAAAGAACTCTAATTACTGGAGGCACAGGCTTCGTTGGTGGCTATTTGACGAATCACCTTACATCGCTTGGAAACGAGGTCTATATACTTACCCGAAAAGATAAACAATCTCAGAAAAAAGGCGTTCAATATGTACAATGGATGGGAAACGATGAACCCGATCTGCCTCCGATCGATGCTGTTGTTAACCTTGCTGGAGAATCCATAAATGGCAGATGGACAGATGAAAAGAAACAGTCGATCTTAAACAGCCGTTTAAAAGTAACAGAAGAATTATTAAAGCTTGTAGAGAAGATGCCCCAAAAACCATCCGTTTGGATAAACGCTTCTGCAATTGGATATTATGGAACTTCTGAAACAGAAGTGTTCACAGAAAGGTCTGCCAAACATGGCACAGACTTTCTAGCTGAAGTTGTTAGAGCATGGGAAACGAAAGCATCAGAAGCAGAAGCTCTCGGCATCAGAACGGTGTTCACACGATTCGGGCTTGTATTAGGTAAAGACGGAGGTGTGCTTCCCCAGCTAAGCCTTCCTTATCGCTTTTTTGCAGGGGGTACGGTGGGCTCTGGTGATCAGTGGGTATCTTGGGTGCATGTGGAAGACGTAGCAAAACTCATCACAGAAGCTATAGAGATTGAACACTATTCAGGTCCTGTAAATGTAACCTCTCCACATCCTGTGACGATGAAGGAATTCGGTCAAGTAACAGGTGACGTTATGCACCGACCTCATTGGCTTCCAGCTCCTTCTATAGCTTTTAAGATCATGTTTGGAGAAATGAGTATGTTGATTCTAAAGGGACAGCAGGTACTTCCAGAAAAAGCGCAAAACATAGGCTATACGTTCTCCTTTCCACACTTAAAGGGGGCTTTACATGATTTGTTACAATGATATTAAAAATAATCGATCAGGTGACACATTATGAAAACATTAATTCAAAAAGCGAAAGTGTACCCAATAACGAGCAGCGAACTTCAGCAAGGCGACGTACTAGTTGAAAACGGTAAAATCGTAGCTGTCGAAACGCATATAGAAGCTTCAGCTGATATGGAGATCATCCAAGCTGAAAATCTGCATCTTCTTCCTGGATTCATAGATGTTCACACTCATCTAGGCTTATATGACGAAGGAACAGGATGGGCTGGAAATGATGCTAATGAGACTCACGAGGTGCTTACTCCCCATATTCGTGCCATCGATGGCTGTCATCCACTAGACATCGCCTTTAAGGATGCAGTACGTTTTGGAGTGACGACTGCACACATCATGCCTGGAAGTGCAAATGTTATCGGTGGAACGACCTCTGTCATTAAAACGCATGGACACGATATTAGAAAAATGATCATAAAGGAAACGGCTGGTCTTAAAATCGCATTAGGTGAAAATCCAAAACGAATTCATAGTGGACGTCATAATGATTCCATCACTCGGATGGGCATTATGGGTATGCTGCGTGAAGCTTTTTATCAAGCAAAAGATTCAGCTTACCAAGATAATTTGCGTGTTGCACCGATCGCAGCCGCATTAAACCGCGAGATTCCTGTTCGAATTCATGCTCACCGTGCAGATGATATTCTTTCTGCTATCCGATTTGCTGAAGAATTCAACTTAGACTTTCGTATTGAACATTGTACAGAAGGGCATCTCATTGCGGACTCATTCAAAGATTTAAATTTAAAAGTCAGTGTTGGTCCTACACTAACGCGCAAGTCCAAGATTGAACTGAAGAACAAATCGTGGGAAACGTATCGCATACTATCGGAAAATAATGTTGAGGTTTCAATTACGACCGATCACCCTTACATTCCGATTCAATATTTAAACGTTTGTGCGGCAATTGCCGTTAGAGAAGGATTGAGTGAAAAAAAAGCGCTTGAAGGTATCACTATCGCTCCTGCAAAGAACCTTGGAATCGCTGATCGAGTAGGCAGTATTGAGCCCGGAAAAGATGCCGATTTATCCCTCTGGACTGAGCATCCGTTCCACTTTTCTGCTACCCCTGTTTTGACCATGATCGATGGAGAAATAATTTACAAAAAATCTACAAAATAACTATTTTCTTTTTTGAAAAAATGTCTTATTATACAAATAGAGCAACATGCGGATTAAGCGAATCCGGAACATTTTAAAAGTCGCTCCATAACCAAATACAACATTATCTTCATAAATTAAATACTGAAGCAAGGGAAGGCAATTGGTGCGCCACCAGCTATGACTGGTCCTAGTGGGTTCGATTCCCACCCCGAATTAATTTTTATTCTTAATTCGAGGGTGGGGGATACTTCTGCCCTCTAGGAGGGATTAAATTGTTGAAAAAGCGTGATTTATCAGACAGTCATGTTCTTTACAATTTAATGGTGCACCCAGACGTCTTCCCTTTTGTGCGTCAAAAAGCTGCTTCATTTGAAGAATTTCTATTTCTAACGAAGCAAACGATCGAGGAAGAAGACCAAGGAAACATTATTTCCAGAACGATTTTGGATGAGTGGCATAATCCAATCGGCACCATTAATTTATTCGATGTCCAAGATGGCTATGGCTTTCTTGGCACTTGGATTGGTCAGCCTTATTTTGGAAAAGGGTACAATTCTTTAGCAAAAGAAGCTTTCTTTTCTGAATTATTTTATGAGAAAGATATCCACACAATCTTTATGCGTATTCGCAAAGTAAATATTCGTTCGCAAAAAGCAGCTGAAAAAATTCCTTATGTGACGTTAGCCAACGAAACAAGAAAAGATGTTTATGATCAGTTAAACCAAGGACAGGATATCTATAACCTTTATCAGATTGAAAAAGATAACTATCTCATGCACATGCTTCGTACACAAACACAGCCTCTCGAAATTGTGGAAGAACAATTAAAGGAAGCTTAATACAGGTAACTTGTACACTTACTCTGCGCATACTAATAAACATCACTTCCATACGGAGTGATGTTTATTTTTTTGTAAGGAGGTAATGTCATGGAGAGTAAAAAACAACAAGCAAAAGAAAGAAACGACGATCTAACTAAAACTCAAGAGATTCTTTATAAAGAGGAATTAAAATCTGCAGAAGCAACAGCAGAGACACAAGAGATGACAAACGAAGATAATTCCTAAAAGGATGATTCTTCCATTAATATTTAACTGAAAAATGCACATTCTATAGTTGAGGACAAGTTCCTCAAATGCTTTTGATTTACGTTTCAAAACATCGTGATATCTTTAAGGAGGTATTTGTGTGGAAAAACGTAACCGAAAGTCCTCATTGCACAACAATGCTAAAGCTTCTCAAGCCAAAGGACTTGATGTCGAGTACTCAAGTGAATTGGCAGATCAAAACGATCTTGAAGCACAAGCACGTGCACAAGCCGCTGACCGACGTCAGAAAAATAGCCGTCGCTAAGCGCAAAAAGACCTGCTGGGATAGCAGGTCTTTTTTTAATATAGAAATATGAATGCTCTACCTATCTTGTGGATAAAGTTATCCACAGTTCTATTAATAATGTTGATAGCTTCATTTTTAAGACAAATTATTATGTGCAATTTTGTGCAAAACTTTATAGTTATGCACATTTTCTGTGGAAAAAGATGTGGATAGTGTGTATATTTCTGAATTTTTTAAGCTTTAAATATATTATTTCATTTCAATCGTTTTTATTATTTTAGCTGGATTTCCTCCAACTACTACATTTGCAGGAACGTTTTTAATCACTACCGCTCCAGAAGCGACTACCGCATTATCCCCAATTTTTACACCTGGATTAATAATAACTCCCCCACCAAGCCAGACGTTATTTCCGATCTCGATAGGCTTTCCATACTCAGCACCAGAATTTCTTTCTACTGGATCTAACGGATGAGTTGCTGTATAAATATGGACGCCTGGTGCTAACATACAATTATCACCAAAACGCACCTCACATACATCTAAAATGGTACAGTCAAAGTTCGCATAAAAGTTTTCCCCTACATGAATGTTGTAGCCATAATCACATCTAAAGTTCGGCTCTATTCCAACATTCTGACCAGTTGACCCGAACAATTCTTTTACTAAAGAATTACGCTTATCCCATTCCTCTTCGGTTGTGGCGTTGTACTCTCGTGTCAGCTTTCTTGCTTGAATACGCTCGTTCACAAGCTGCTGATCATCGGGACGATACATTTCTCCATCGATCATTTTTTCTTTTTCCGTTTTCATGCAGCAACTTTCCTTTCACGATCTATTTCAATACTAAGGTACAAACCGCTTCAACTTGTGATGTTTGCGGAAACATATCCACAGGAGTAATCTGTTCGACGATATAACCATTACTTATTAACATGTGGACATCTTTTGCTAATGTTGAAGGGTTACACGAAACATACACCATTTTTTTAGGCTTTGTTTTAATTATCGTATCTAAGAAAACAGGATCACACCCTGTTCTTGGTGGATCTACAACTACTACGTCAGGTTCCCAGCCTTCTTTCACCCACTTTGGGAGAAGTTTTTCAGCTTTACCTGTCTCATAATAAGCGTTTTTAATTTGGTGTTTCTCAGCATTTTTTCTTGCATCCATGATGGATTCTTTAACTATATCCATCCCTCTTACTTCTTCTGCACCATTCGCAAGCCACATGCCGATCGTACCCGAACCGCAATAAGCATCAACGACCTTTTCATTACCCGTCAGATTGGCCTGTCTTTTTACTTCGTTATATAAGTTTACAGTCTGCTCAGGATTCAACTGGAAAAACGCACGTGCTGATAGCTCAAAACGAAGATCGCCAAGATGTTCAGTTATCGTATCTTTTCCGAAAATACCCTCCGTCTGTTCACCGAATACAAGCGACGTTTTCTCTTCATTTACATTTTGAACAAAGGAAGTTACTTGAGGCAGTCTTTTCTTGATCTCTGCCACAAAAATTTCTTTTTTCGGCACCTCATTCGTTGCAGTTACGATGACTAACTGAATTTCATCCGTACGGAAAGCTGTTCTAACTACAATGGTACGTATGCTACCCGTTTGTTTTCTTTCGTCATATATAGGTAGATTCAGATCTCTAATAATCTGTTTTACTTTATTCGTGACAATATTCGTATCCTCATGTTGTACGAGACAGTGATCAATGTTGATCAACTTATGTGAGTTGGAGCTATAAAGTCCTGCGATTACAGTATCGTCGATCTTTCCAACTTGAAATTGAGACTTATTTCGATATGCCCAAGGCTCGTCCATTCCGATTGTTTTTCTCACATTCAATTTATCTCGATGAATCTTTGTATATCTCTCAAAAGCCTGCACAACGATATCTCGTTTTTCTCTTAGTTGTGCTGCATAAGACATATGCTGAATCTGACATCCACCACATGTTTCATAGATTGGACAAGGTGGTGTTACTCTATCTTTGGACTTTTTAAATACTTTCTTTATCTTTGCTTCTGCTCGGTTTGGATAGACTTTTGTAATAATAACCGACATTTCTTCGCCTGGAATCCCTCCAGGAACAAAGACTACCTGTCGTTGATGAAATCCAATTCCTTCGCCATTAATCCCTAACCGTTTAATTAGAAGCGGAATTGTCTCACCTATCTTCATAATGGGATTGTTTTGTTTCGTATTTTTCATAATATGATTCACTCGTTTCTTAGCTAAAAGTGGCTTTCCTTATTGTAGACGAAACTCGCATGTTCTACCAACTTCAATTTCAATCATGAAAAGATTTTAAACAAAATAATACTAAAGTCAGATTGTGTTGGTTTTTTATAATCTCTATAATAGCTTTAACGAAAGCGCTTTCGTTAAACAGTTCTTTTATTTTTTTAGTTTTTCCGAAACCGCTTTCGATACTACTATTTATATTAAAGGAGGATATTGTTCAGTGAAAAAAATCTATGCTTTTGCTCTCTCTGCTTTATTAATGATGCCAAGCGGTGGAACTGCCTCTGCAGATGACGATGTGGATAAAGAAGTACAAAAAAAGAAAGGGAAAGCGAAATGGTCTCTTACTTGGTCCGATGAATTTAACAAACCACAACTTGACCCAAAAAAGTGGACGTATGATACCGGTAACTGGATAAAAGATGAAGAGGGCAATCTTATTACGCCTGGTTGGGGAAACAATGAGAAACAATATTATACGAACTCAGATGAGAACTCATTTATTAAAGATGGTAAATTAATTATTCGTGCTAAAAAAGAGAGCACTACGGATGACTCTGGTACCTATGATTATACATCCGCTAAGCTAAAAACAAAGGGATTATTTAGTCAAACGTATGGCCGTTATGAGGTTCGTGCAAAATCTCCTACAGGGAAAGGATTATGGCCAGCGGTTTGGATGTTACCCGAAAAAGATCGATATGGTGGTTGGGCTGCATCAGGTGAAATAGACATCATGGAAGCTTGGGGAAGTAAACCAAATAAAGTGGCTGGCACGCTCCATTATGGGGAGACTTGGCCAAACAATCGTTATACAGGAAAAGAATTTGAATTCCCATTTAATGATGGAATCAATAATTGGCACACCTACGCCATTGAATGGGAACCAGGTGAGATCAGATGGTATGTAGATGGTGAACTTTATCAGACGCAAAATGAGTGGTATGCAAAAGGACCAAATAATCCGATCAAGTACTCGTATCCAGCGCCATTCGATCAAAATTTTTATTTAATCATGAACCTCGCTGTTGGCGGTTGGTTTGATGGAGATCCCGATGAAACGACTACGTTCCCTCAACAGATGGAGATTGATTATGTTCGTGTATATGAGTTAAAAAACCGCGATTACCAAGATCCAGTGGAACCTACTCCAAAACCTGTTGAACTGCCTGAAGATGCTAAACAACCTCTTGAAGATGGAAACCTCATTTATGACGGAAACTTTGAAAGACCTTTTACTCGTATCGATCAAAATGAAACACCATTCGATCCATCCTACTGGAACCTTGTTACTCTTCCAGACTTCGGTGGTGAAGCCTCTGTAGAAAAGGAAATAATCGATAATAAGAATTTTGCGGTGATCACTCCACACGTTCCTGGATCATTTTCACATTCTGTTCAAGCGATTCAACTTCTTTCACTCGGCAAAAGCGGACGTTACAAAGTTAGTTTTGATGCAAAGGCAGCATCTGATCGACAAATGACTGTTAAAGTAGGCGGTGGCGCAGATCGAGGTTGGAGCAAATATTCGAATGAAGAAGCGATCAAATTAAGCAATTCACTTGAAAACTATTCTTTTACGTTTGATATGCTTGCAGATACAGATCTTGCCGCTCGATTAGAATTCAATCTAGGAAACAACGGAAGCGTTCCTGTTTGGATTGGGAACGTACGTGTTGAAGAAGTCACAAATGAACCGATTGATGAGTCCGCGACTAAACCCCCACTTCGCGATGGTAACCACATTTATAATGGAACATTTGATCAAGGTTCGATGGACAGGTTGACTTATTGGAACTTTGTTTCAAAACACAATAAAGATTCAGCAGTTGTTAACGAAAAAACGCGTGAATTTCACGCCATCTTAAAAGGACATTCTTCTAAAAACACCGATAAATATCTTGTTCAAAGAGGTATACAGTTGATCAAAGGGAATGAATACCTTTTATCCTTCAAAGGGAAAGCCGATCGAGGTAGATCTATTGAGATTGGTGTGTTAGATGAAAGCGGCAATAAGTTCAATGTAACACCAGCAAAGGTAAACCTAAACAAAACGAATGATACGCACGAGGTAAGATTTACGTATGAAGGAGAAACGTCAGATTATAACAGCCAAATATTTTTTTATTTAGGTGGTCATTCTGCTGATGTTTATTTAGACGACATTACTTTAAAGAAACTGACCAATATTCCCGATTACAGCGATGTCGATATGAAACCATTAAAAAATGGAGATTTCCTTTCCGGCCTTTCATTTTGGACACCCTATATTCATTACGATGCAAATGCTGAGATCGTGAGTGAAGAAGGTAAAGCCAAGATCAGCATAGATTCTGAAGGAAATGAGCCTTGGAGTGTTCTTTTAGAACAAGGCAATTTAAAGTTAGTTGAGGGATTGAATTATGAACTGCGTTTTTCGATTTCCTCACATATCGCTCGCAACATAGAAGTAACATTAGAGAACTCACAGTACAAGCGTTATTTTGCTGAGGTCGTTGAAATCGGAACTGAAGAAACCACCTATACGTTTAAAATAACCCCTACTGAAACAGATACGTTGTCATTGAAGTTTCTTCTAGGAAAAAGTCTAGGGTCACCACTAGGCAAACATGAAATATACCTCGATGACGTACAGCTATCTGTTTTAAAATAATCCTTGAACGCTTAAACCACTGTCTTCAAACAAAGGTTTAAGCGTTTTTTGTATCCATTTAGTACAAAAAGAAACACCTTCGCAAAATATGCAAAAGTGTTTTTTAAGATTTAAACAATAATGGAGTGGGCACAGATTTCTTAAGCTGTAAGTCGTCTAAGCTTTTGAATGTATAGCCTCTTTTTTGAAGAGCTTCAATTGTGCGTTCGAGTGCATCTGCATTGTCTTTAGAAACCGTATGCAAAAGCATGATACTGCCTGGGTGAATCTGCTTCATGATCTGGTTGTATGAATATTGCCAACCACGCTGTTTATTGGTTTCCCAATCTAAAAAGGCAAGTGACCAGAACACATGTGTATAACCTTCTTGTTTAGCAAGCATGATCGTTCTTTCGCTAAACACTCCTCTTGGAGGCCGAATATAATTCATATCGGTTTTTCCCGTTAATTCCGTATATCTGATCTTTACTTTTTCAAGCTCGTTTTTTAATCGTGCATCAGATACTTGGGTAAGGTCTGGATGGTAATACGAGTGATTCCCTACAATATGCCCTTCTTCAGCCATTCGTTTTATAAGGTGAGGGTGAGTCTTCATAAATTGTCCGGTTACAAAAAAGGCTGCAGGTACTTTCTTTCTCTTCAAAACATCCAAAACATTGTCGGTATAACCGTTTTCGTATCCATTATCAAAGGTTAAATAGATATCTTTTTTGGCAGGATCTCCAATAAAAAGGCTATCATATTTATGGACGAGCTCCATATATCTTACATCTGAAATAGGAGGCTTCTCTTCCCCTTTTTTCTCAAAGTACCATTCCAGTCTTTGATTGGATACGCCTCTTTGAGCATAAATAACATGTGTTTGTGTGAAAAATATGATTGAAACCAATATTAGGCACAGGAGCCGATTGATTCTCATTAAACTTCCTCCTTCAAGCGACAGCCTATACCTTTATTTTGTTGTAATTGTAGAAAACCATGCTAGGGATATAAAGGAAACGAGTGTAATTGTGTGATAACAAATTTCTGGGTGTTCAGTATCTTAAGTTTTAATGGTGAATCCAGAAGTTTTGTGCTTCAATCCACAAGTTTTAATGCTCAATCCTAAAGTTTTTGCGATTTATCCACGAGTCTACAGATATAGACATTTTTCGACACTCCCTATTCTTGCCTAACGCCTAACGTTATAAATAAAAAACCACAGTTCCATATCAGAACTGTGGCTCACACATTCGTTTTATTTAAATACAGGATCTTTAAACTGCTCTAACTTTTGTAAAGATGACTTTTCCACATGCTCATGAAGGCTGTTTCCGTGTGAATCCATCGTTACAACTGCTGTAAAGCCATTGACGCGAATGTGCCACATCGCTTCTGGAACACCGAATTCCATTAGGTCGACACCTTCAACTTTTTCCATACACTCAGCGTAATATTGTGCAGCACCGCCGATAGCGTTCAGATAAACACCGCCATGTTCTTTAAGAGCAGCTAACGTTTTTGGACCCATTCCACCTTTACCAATAACCGCGCGGATTCCAAACTTCTTCATGATGTCGCCTTGGTAAGGTTCCTCACGAATACTTGTTGTTGGTCCTGCCGCTTTTACGACCCAATTTCCTTCTGCGTCTTTTGCCATTACTGGTCCGCAGTGATAGATGATCTGACCGTTCAGATCGATCGGAGCCGGGTTATCCATTAAATGCTTATGAATAGCATCTCGACCTGTATGCATCATTCCATTGATCGTCACAACATCTCCGACTTTTAACTCACGGATCTGCTCTTCAGTGATAGGAGCTTCAAGTGTGACGCTTCTCGTTTTTTCTTCCTGCTGTTCAACAGCCGCTGCTGCTTCCTCTTCAGCTTTAGTGAAGTCCACTTCTTCGCCTTCTGTATACAGCCAGTCTTGAATTTCACCTGTTTCAGCGTTAAGTTTTACACCTAATCGACGGTATGCCCAGCAGTTATAAGCTACTGATACAAAGAAACTCGCTGGAATACGATTGATCACACCAACTTTACAGCCAAGTAACGTCGTTTCACCGCCAAAGCCCATCGTACCGATCCCAAGCTTATTCGCGTTCTCCATCACATACTCTTCAAGTTTACGAAGATTATCGTTCGGATTAACGTCATCTACAGAACGGAATAGCATCTCTTTCGCTAATTCATAACCAGATGTACGGTCTCCCCCGATTCCAACACCGATAAAACCTGCACTACAGCCTTGACCTTGTGCTTGATAGACGGAATGCATGATACATTTACGGATACCGTCAAGATCACGTCCCGCTCGCCCTAATCCTTCTAATTCAGCAGGAAGACTATATTGAATATTTTTATTCTCACAACCGCCGCCTTTTAAGATCAGACGAGCATCAATGTAATCTTCTTCCCATTGCTCAAACTTAATAACAGGTGTCCCGTCTCCTAGGTTGTCTCCACTGTTATCTCCAGTGATTGAATCAACGGAGTTCGGACGAAGCTTCGTATCTTTTGTTGCATCCGCGATCGCTTGACGGATCGCTTTTTTCATATTAATCTGGTTCGCTCCTACAGGAACTTTGATTTTAAAAGTAGGAAGTCCCGTATCCTGACAGATTGGTGAAACATTTTCATCAGCTTTTAAAATATTATCAGTAATCGTATCTAAAGACATCGCAGCACGTGTTCCCGCGTTTTCCTTTAGCTTAGCTGCAAGAATGGCACGGCGAACGTCTTTTGGCAATTTCGTTGATGTTTCTACAATCAGCTTGTACATGCTTTCTTGAAATTTCTCCATCTCTTCACTACCCCTTTGTGACTTGCTATTGTAAGCGTAATCAAAATTATTAATGAGTTCATTATAACAAAAAAAACCGTCTCTTAAGTAAAGAAACGGTTTCCGAGCTTATTTTTCTTCCCAATCGTGACGGAACTGTTTACACTTTTCTTCTAAGTCATCCAGCATTCCGATGATTCGGTCGATCTCTTCAATCCCTGCTGTTTCAGCATCTATAGAATCTAAAACATCAACTAATAAGTCAATACGATTTTTAATATATTCTTTTTGAGAGGATTTATCCTGAATAGAGTTACCCATGTTGATCTCTCCTTTCCATCCCTTCTACTTTAACAAGGTCAACCGATTTTGCCAACAGAATATTATCCTTTTTCTTTAATGAGGCTTCGGTTAAGATAGATACTGTCCATTTATGGTCGCAAAGGAGATGTATGATGGTGTTAAAAACCGAATTAAAAGCGATAACCCCAAAGAATGATCCGTGGGAAGCTTATTTAGATATGAGTGAACATAATAAACTTCAGCTATCCAATATAGAGATAACGACAACCACATTGTGCAACATGCGTTGTGCACACTGCGCTGTCGGATACACGCTTCAAACAAAAGACCCTGAGCCTCTTCCACTTGAACTTGTTATTCAACGACTCGATGAAATTCCTCAATTAAGAGCTTTCAGTATTACTGGCGGTGAGCCGATGCTTTCCTTAAAATCAGTAAATAATTACGTTGTGCCACTATTAAAATACGCAAGAGAACGTGGTGCGCGTACTCAGATCAACTCAAATTTAACATTAGATTTAGCTCGCTACGAAAAAATTATTCCATACTTAGATGTGCTTCACATTTCCCATAACTGGGGAACACTGGAGGAGTTTTCAGATACAGGCTTTGCGATGATGGAAAAGAAACCTTCTGTGGAACAACGGGAAGCTTACTTTACCCGCTTAGTTGAAAACGCTCAGGCTTTAACAAAAGCTGGTGTGACGGTATCTGCTGAAACGATGTTAAATAAAAAAACATTGCCCTACCTAGAAGAAATACATAAACACGTTCTTGAGATGGGCTGTCAGCGTCACGAGATTCACCCGATGTATCCGAGCGATTTCGCGAGTACTTTGGAAACCATCTCATTAGAAGAAATGCGTAAAAGTATTCATCATCTACTTGATATCCGTGATAAGAACACTTGGATGCTCTTTGGGACTCTTCCCTTCTATGCTTGCTCCGAAGACGAAGAGGACCTAAGATTGATCAAAAGACTTCAAGCAGAAGAAAATGTTACAGTGCGTAATGACCCTGATGGCAGATCACGATTAAATATCAACTTATTTGATGGCAACATTATCGTGACAGACTTTGGAGATGCTCCTGCACTTGGAAACATAAAAGACACGAGCTTACCGGATGCTTATGAAGCATGGAATCAATCAGCGCTTGCTAAAGAACTAAGCTGTCATTGCCCTGCTGTTCAATGTTTAGGACCAAACGTACTTGTAAAACATTCTTACTATAAAGAAGTAGATTTTAAAAATAATACATCAAAGCTTTAAAGCGTTAAAAAGTTATAAACTTTACAAAAGTAAGTTTAAATCGTATAATAGGAGGCAAATATAGACTGTAGAAAAAGCATCGTTTTTTCATATAGATTGAGGTGAATGATAATGGATTATAGCACGATGTGTCCGAAGTACGAAGTAGCCATGGATATTATCGGCAAAAAATGGACAGGACTCATCATTCGCGTTTTGATGGATGGACCTAAGCGATTTAAAGACATCAAATCCCAGATTCCCGAAATGAGTGATCGCATGCTTACGGAACGGATGAAGGAATTGGAGTCTGTGGGAATTGTGAAGCGTAACGTTTACCCAGAGACACCTGTGCGAATTGAGTATTCACTGACGGATAAAGGAAACTCTTTAAAAACAATCATCAACGCCATTCAAGACTGGAGCGAACAATGGGTGGACCATTGTTAAGGTTAACCCGATAGTGTTAATTTCCGTTTCAGGCGCTCGCTTTCCGGGGGGCGTGCGGTGAGCCTCTTAGCGCTATGCGCTGTTAAGAGTCTCACCTGTCCCGCTGATCCCCCAGGAGTCTCGCACCTTACACTCCAATTAACTTTCAATGAAGGCTTCCTGGGGAATACAGCACCATCTTGGATTAACTTTAATACGCAAAAAAGAAAGGACAGCTGAATAAGGAGCTGTCCTTTTTTACATATTGCTTGTATGAAAACTAAAAGATACATGGTCTTGAACGGGAATCCAAGCACCAATGCCTTGCTGTGTAACGTTTTGAATCAGGATTTCTCTTTTACCGCCTTTTAAAACGATATACACTTCTCCGTAAGTAACTCGTCCTCTTTCATTAACCGCTGGGACATAACTATCTAAATATCCTACCTGTTTTGGTGACACATGATATACGTTTGATTTCTTTGTACCTGCGCCAACAGCTGTCTGAAACGATAAAGGCAGCTTTGACTTTTCTGCTGCTGTGATGAGCATCATCTTTTGAACAGCTTCACTATTTGGAATTGATGCTGTAAGACCACCACTTACTTTTTTATGAGCCGTTTGGTTATAAGACAGTTTTGCAACGGCTTTTGCACCTCTGTTGTCTAAACGGTTCGTATTGATTTGTTGGTGTTCCCAGTTCACAGTCGTCTCTGTTGATTGATAAGACAATGGCCATTGACCTAAGTAAATTTTTGCACGGTACCAAAAAGCTACTTTCGATCCATTTATCGTTGACTCATTCAATAAACGAATTAAATCTGGATTTGTGATTGGAACGTCCGATGTTTTAAGCATAGCTTTCGCAAGCTTACTCGGTTCTAAGTAAGGAAGATCTTGAGCTGAGTTGGGATACGTGTTCTCTTTAGATATGCTAAGAACCGAACTCGGTATTTTAATATCTGCTTTTGGAGCAGCTTTTTCTATTTTTTCTGCTTGTTTTTGTTTTTGTTCTGGCTGTTGCTTTGTTTTTTCAGCTGCTAGTGCTGTATTGGATAACACAAAAAGCATGACAAATAACATTATAAAAATTCTCTTTTTCATAACATCCTCCTTTCCCCTATTTTTTTCTAACCGATAAAATTTATCCATGTTCCCTGCTTAGATCTCTCCGGATTTTGTTGGAAAATAAAAAAACCCTAATTCTATAGTGAATCAGGGGAATAATTTAACGTTGAATTTCAAAGCTTTCGGTGATGTTTATACTGTCTTTTACGGATTGCACCATCGAACAATTTTTTCGAGTCACACTTAACGCTTTCTCGACCTTCTCTTCTGATAATTCTTTCCCTTTAATCAAGAAGTGAAGGTGAATGTCCGATACTCGGTTTGCCTCTTTTTCCACTCTATTAATTTTTGCTTGAACAGTGATGTCATCATACTGCATTCTCATACGCTCTAATACTTTCCGAAGAACCCCACCACTGCATACAGCTATAGAAGAAACGAGAAGTTGAAATGGCCGATAACCATATTCCGCATTTCCGCTTATCTCAAGTGTTCCATACTCTACATCGGTTTCAAATCCATTTTCAGTCATTTTAAATTCCAAGATTACTCACTCCTCTTCCTAAAATTCCACTCAACTTTTTATGTTTTCCATTGTACAATGGTTTTAGTTTGTTTTGAAAAGGAGATGCTCATGCAGCTTTCTACGTATAAATTCTCAGTTCTAGTCAGCATTGTTTTTATATCCGGTTTTGCTCAAGGTATGCTGCTTCCTTTAATTGCAGTCATCTTTGAACAGGACGGTACATCTGCTTCATTAAACGGTTTCCACGCAACAGCACTTTATATTGGTATCTTGATCGCTTCTCCGTTCATTGAGAAGCCTCTTAGAAAGTTTGGCTATAAACCGCTCATATTAGCAGGACTTTTAGCTGTTGTACTCTGTTTTGCTATGTTTCCTGTTTGGAAAGTATTTTGGTTTTGGTTTGTATTACGGCTCTTAATCGGTATTGGAGACCATATGCTGCATTTCTCTACGCAAACTTGGATTACGACAAGTAGCCCTGAAAAAAAGAGAGGCAGAAATATCTCTATATATGGGATTGCGTTTGGAGCAGGGTTTGGAATCGGACCTCTTATGACAAAGATGCTGGAAGTAAACGAAAACCTTCCTTTTTGGCTTGCTGCCGGTCTTTGTTTTCTTTCTTTTCTTCTGATGACGACGATTCGAAACGAAAGACCTGAAACAGAATCTGCTCGAACTTCTGGTATAACTGCCATCGACCGTTATAAAGATGTTTTGAAATTAGCTTGGGTATCTTTATTGCCACCCTTTGGTTATGGCTTTTTAGAAGCGACTCTTCATGGCTCTTTTCCTGTTTTTGCACTTCGTAACGGAATCAGCTTAGACTGGGTAGCAGTTCTGCTGCCAGCTTTCGTTTTAGGCAGCCTTGTATTCCAGCTGCCACTTGGCATTCTCAGTGATAAATTAGGACGAAAACCGATTCTAATCTTTTCTTTCGTCTCCGGGTTCTTCTCGTTTCTAGCAACATATTGGAGCATGAATAACTTTTGGCTTCTGATCAGTTTGTTCTTTTTATCAGGAATGTTTGTAGGATCAATGTTCTCTCTTGGTATCGCATATATGAGTGACCTGCTTCCTAAATATCATCTTCCTGCAGGCAATATCTTAGCAGGCATCAGTTTTAGCATCGGAAGCATGTCTGGTCCTATGATCGGCGGAAGCTTCATAAGCTGGTTTGATGGAGGTGCTTTTGTGTTTGCGATCTGCGGTATGTTATTTGTCCTGTGCTTACCGATTCTTTTCATCAAAAATAAACATGAGATCACGATAAAGTCCAAAACAGCTTAGAAATAATATTTTTCATTTTATACCATATTAGTAAAGCAGGATTTTTGACTTTAGTTGTTCAACCTTTAAACTAGAAATTAGATAAATTAAACTATCTTCAAAACAAGGAGTAGATATTTTTATGATGAGATTACGTTCGGATATGCCGGAACTTAATGGTGCTACACAATGGATCAATGGAGAAGTTTCAAAAAGTGATTTGATCGGAAATAAACCAACACTTATTCACTTTTGGTCTGTAAGCTGTGGATTATGTAAAGATGCAATGCCTAACATTAATCAATTTCGAGATGATTATAAAGAAGAACTGAACGTGATTGCGGTTCATATGCCTCGTTCAGAAAAAGATTTAGATATCGAACAAATTAAAGAAGTAGCAGCAGAACACGATATTACACAGCCAATATTTGTGGACAACGATCATGCTTTAACTGACGCGTTTGAAAACGAGTATGTGCCTGCTTATTACGTTTTTGATGCAGAAGGTAAGCTTCGTCATTACCAAGCTGGTGGAGATGGCATGAAGATGCTAACAAAGCGTGTTAACCGTGTATTAGGAAAAGAAACAAAGTAAACAAACAAAAACCGGACAGCTGTAATCGCTGCCCGGTTTATTTATTATATTTGCTTTTACACAATAGCCATTATTTTAATAATCGTTCGATCCATCGGAAAATCATCGCTAAAAACTTGTATAAAAATAGTCCTAGCATCGCTCCCATACCATTAAGAAAGATATCATCAATATCGAATATTCGTTTAAAATACTCATATTGAAGAACTTCAATGATGAAACTTGTACCAAAACCAAAAATGAAGATAAAACGCCAAGAGTTAAACACTCGGTAAATTAAAGGCAGCAACAAACCAAAGGGTACGAACAATAGCACATTTCCGATGATATTCTTCAAGATGAGCCAATCATTCTCACTTCTCCACATCAGCCTTATGCTGTCAAACAAAACAAGATTAGCGGATCTACCATATACATACTCATTGAATGAAAAGAGAGTGGCTTTAATTAATACTGCCATATATACGATAAAAACAAGTGTACCTAGAATGCTAAAGATGAATCTAACTTTTTTCATACTGCCTTTTCTCCTGCCTTTTAAAGAAATTCCCATAAGTGCCTTTTTAGTGTAACATGCAAAGCTCTTAAGGAGATACAGGTAAAAGACACAAACTTTTCTCCATTACCTATACACACTTCGCAGGATCCATTCAAAACATGTACTTCTTCTGTACTTTTTCGCTACCGTTTTTTAACAAAAAAAAAGCCGCCCTGCTAAGAGGACAGCTTCATACTTGTTCGTGTTTTAGATTAATGAAAGTCATTCTTTTTGTTCGAGGATTTACTCGTTTTGTGCTGACTATCATTTTTATTCTTCTTATTGCTGTGGGTCTGTTTGTTGCTTTTTCCCATATCAATAATACCTCCTTAACGACAAGGTATGTATAGTTTTTCCTAGGATTCAGCCTTTAACAAGCCCCTTTTCTTGGCAAAATCAATCTTAAACTTATGAAACGTGGCATTTAAGACGCCTCCAGATAATAAGACGATACCAGTGAGATAAAACCAAAGCATGAGAACAATAATCGCTCCAATGCTTCCGTAAGTAGCGGAATAATTCCCAAAATGATCAACATAAAATGCAAAACCGAATGATACGATCTGCCAGAAGAATGTAGCAACTAGTGAACCGTACCAGATCTCACTATACTTCAGCTTTTTACATGGAGCTAAATAATAGAGAACAGATACAACGGTCGCGATGATAAGGAAACTAATCAACCACCGTAACACTCCCCAGATCTGTAGGAACTCATCACTCAACCCTAAATAAGAAAAGGCTGCGTTCCCAAGCATCTTTCCGAATACAGGGAAAACGAGTGCAACCACAAAAGCGAAAATAACGCCAAACGTTAAGAATATAGCCAATAACCTTGTTTTAATGAAACTACGGCATTCTTCAACTCCATATGCTTCATTTAAAGTCTTGATTACAGCATTGATTGCATTAGAAGCTGACCAAATCGTAGCTAGAATACCGATTGATAAGAGGCCACCACTTCTTCCTTCTAATACAGCTAGTAAATTTTCTCTAACAGAATCCATCGCCTCTGATGGTACGAAGTGCTCTAACAGGTCGAGCGCTTCTTTTGGTTCTATAAAAAAGGCACCAAGCGTTAATAAGAAGATAAGAAAAGGGAATAGCGAAAGCAGAAAATAATAAGCAAGCTGTGCTGCAAGTCCTGTTACATCTCCTCTTTGAAAACCATGCATGAATTCAATTCCAAAGGCTTTGGCTTTCATATGTTTGAGTATATGCCATAACGTCAAAGTTCCTCTCACCCCTTACTTATTTTTATACATTTCCCTTTATCTTTCCCCTTCTTTATGGTGATAAAAACTTTTTTCAGGATAAGTTTATAATTTTTTATAATGGGTAACTTAAGAATAATTCCATATTACAACACACAAAAAAAAAGGAGGAATTTTACATGAGTTTATTATGGGCACTTATAATTGGAGGAATCATCGGTTGGTTAGCAGGTCTTTTAACAGGGCGTGACGTACCAGGCGGAATCATCGGTAACATCATCGCAGGTTTTGTTGGTGCATGGTTAGGTGGATTATTATTAGGTGATTGGGGACCAATGGTAGCAGGATTTGCAATCGTTCCAGCTATTATCGGTGCAGTTGTAGTAGTACTTATCGTAAGCTTTATCATGCGCAGCATGCGTAGCCGTGCTTAATAAGATTTACTAAAACATAATTTTTTTCCAAAAGAAAAGCTGGCTATGGTCGATCATCATATGATCTTCCTTGGCCAGCTTTTGCTTTGTTACAATAGTTATTAGGTATTTTTGAAAATGCATAAAGATCTTAGTTCTTTTATGAGTGTTGATGATTTCATTATCCTTTTTCGTAGAAATCAATGATCGTTCGCGCAGATTTATAATCGCTGGTCAAAATGTATGCTCACCTACGATTATCGATCACTTACTTAAAATCTCTTTTTAAACACATAGCTCGGCATCTCATAATTCATTTTATCTGTATAAAAACGATGAGCGTCTAAACGGTTCACATTCGAACTTAGCGCAACACAGTTACAGTTATTTTGAAGAGCAAAAGATTCCAAAAATGCTAGAAGTTCCTCACCATATCCTTTTGATCGTTCGTTGGAATCAGTGATTAGATCGTACAAATAAATATGCTTGCCGTCATAAAGATTGGTCAGCATAGCGAAACCTGCCAAAGCTACGATTTTCCCTTCATGAATATTGGCAAACAACGTGTATCCTTCTTTCTCCATCTGTAAAAAAAGTTCATAAAAAAGGTCTTCTGAAAGATGTGTACGAAGCTGATTCATAACTGGGAAAGCATCACGCACTTCTTGTTCTGATGATAATTGACGAATTTCACCCATCCGGTATCCTCCTGATTATAACGATTCTCTATTTTTTATTTCTATTAAGAGTCTCTCACAGCCGATTGTCACAAGATCATATACTTCTTGGAAATTACCTGTAAAGTACGGATCGGGAACATCCTCTTTTTCAACCTCAGGTACAAAGTCCATCAGTCTTGCGATCATACCTGTTTGGGTTTGCCCCGCCATCCTATGCATGTTACCGATATTCTCAGCATCCATACCAATGATATAATCGTAATCTGTTAGATCTTTTTTTTTAACTTGGCGCGCTTTTTGACCTTCATAGGAAATTCGGTTTTCTTTCAAGATATTCCTCGTTCCCTCATGAGGCGGTTCTCCTGCATGCCAGTTTCCTGTTCCAGCAGAATCAATTGAAATGATTTCAGATAATCCTTCTCGTTTTACGAGATCTCGAAAAATCGCCTCCGCCATAGGAGATCGACATATGTTTCCTAAGCATACAAAGAGTACTTTAATCATGAATCATACCCCTTTCGTCTTCCTTTTAAAGGTATAACAATTTCATCCAATAATAAAGAGGAAATAGACACAAAAAAGAAAACCAGGTTGATCCCCGGTTTTATTTGTTCTGTTAACTATGCTGTTGAATATCAATAGATTGTTTCGAATAGCCGCTTGCCTTCGAAATACGAGCATCCTGTGACGGATTGAAATCACTACGTATTTTGATATGAACTGGTCTTTATGTGAAGTTCTTCTTAACTGTCTTTTCATTCACTTCGCTGACTAGTTGATTGGAGTGCAAGATGCGAGACTCCTACGGGACGAGCGGTCAGTTCGAAAAGTGGAAATGACTCGTTCAGCCCCGACAAGCAAAAGTTGAATGGGCTAGGAAGGCGCACTTTGCATTCTTGACCATTCAACTTTTGACCTCGAGGGGCTTGTCACTGGAACTAGACTGGTGGAGACTCCTAATGGCGCAAAGCGGCAGGAGGCTCACCGGACGCCCCGTGGAAAGCGAGCATCTGGAACGCAAATCAACTGCTTACAAAGCATCTTTTGACATAACCGTCTAGTTAAGCCAGATAAGCCTCTCGTACAGACTCATTTGTAATGAGCTCATTCCCTTGACCAGCCATCACAATCTCTCCAGTCTGAAGCACGTATCCTCGATTTGCAATTTGAAGTGCCTGAAACGCGTTTTGTTCAACGAGAAGAATCGTCATTCCTTCTTTATTAAGGTCACTAATAATATCAAAAATTTGTTCTACAATAACAGGGGCTAGTCCCATAGAAGGTTCATCAAGCAACAAGAGACGCGGCTTTGACATAAGGGCACGACCCATAGCGAGCATCTGCTGCTCACCGCCACTCATCGTACCTCCTTTTTGAGTCAATCGTTCTCTTAACCTTGGAAAATAGTCAAATACCTGTTCCATTCGTTCCTTGATGACCTTTTTATCTTTTACAATAAAAGCACCCATCTCTAAATTTTCTTTTACCGTTAGTCTTGGAAAAATCCTTCTTCCTTCAGGAACGTGTGCAATACCCGTTTGAGCTGTTATATGGGCAGGCTGTTTTGAAATGTCTTTTCCTTCATAGATAACGGAACCGGTTTTTGGCAGAACCTGTCCGCTGATCGTTTTTAAAGTCGTTGATTTCCCTGCACCGTTCGATCCGATCAATGTAACGATTTCCCCTTTTTCTACAGAAATGCTGATCCCTTTTAGCGCATGGATACCACCGTAATATGTGTTAATATCCTTTAATTGTAGAATACTCATCGTTCTCCCCCTTACGCTGGTGTTACGGCACTTTTTCCAAGATAAGCTTCAATCACTTTTACATTATTACGGATTTCAGCAGGCTTTCCTTCAGCGATCTTTTCGCCATGATCTAATACAAAGATCTGTTCAGATATCTCCATGACTAGCTTCATGTCATGTTCGATCAAAACGATCGTTACATCCAAATCCTCTCTCATTCGATGGATAAACTCGGTTAATTCACGTGTTTCTCTTGGATTCATCCCAGCTGCTGGTTCATCTAACAGCAAGAGTTTAGGTTTCGTAGCCAGTGCACGCGCGATCTCAAGCCTTCGCTGTGCTCCATAAGATAGATTCTGGGCGTCTTCGTTCAGATGCTTCGCAAGACCGACATATTCAAGCCAGTGGTAGGCTTCTTCTTTCGCCAGCTGTTCTTCTTCTCTTACTTTTTTTGTTTGAAACAGAGTACCGACGATTCCCGCTTTCAACTGTTTATGCAAACCTACCATTACATTTTCAAGAACCGTAATGTTTGAAAAAAGACGGATGTTCTGGAACGTACGGGCTATTCCGTGTCGGGAAATCTCATGTGGCTTCAACCCTATTAAAGAACTTGATCCGAGTTGCACATTTCCATTGTCCGGCTGATATACCCCTGTGATCAAGTTAAAAAAAGTAGTCTTGCCTGCTCCGTTCGGTCCGATTACCGCAGTTATCGAACCTTTTTCCACTGTCATATCTACTGAATTTACGGCAACAAGTCCGCCAAACTGTTTAGTAAGATTACTAACTGTCAAAATCGACATCTTTATACCGCCTCCTATGCCTGAAACCCTTTGTCAGGTTCAACCGTAATCTGTTCTTTTCTGTGCTTTTTCGATCCCTCTTTAAGCGATTCTTCATCAAACACAGGATTTTTAGATGGTATCAACCCTTGAGGGCGATAGATGGCAAATATGATTAAAATCGCTCCAAAGATAAATCGTTGCATTTTTGCTGGAGCGAGTGCTTCTGGAAAGCTGATCACACCATCAAGACTCAATTGATTTAAGTAATTTGTTACCTCTGTCAGTACTTGTAGATTTAGAATGGTAATCACTGCTGCACCTAGGATTACACCTGGCACACTGCCCATGCCTCCTAAGATAACCATTACTAGGATGGTGATAGACTCTAGTAACGTGAAACTCGTAGGGTCAACGAAAGTTTGTTTCGCTGCAAAGACAACCCCCATCATTCCTGAAAAAGAAGCTCCGATTGCGAATGCTAAAAGCTTCGTACGTACAAGGTGGATACCCATCGATTGTGCTGCGATCTCGTTTTCTCTAACCGCTTTCCAAGACCTGCCTATTTTTGAGAACTCAAATCTTCTCACAGCTAGAATGACAAGAAACAAGATAGCAAGAACAATAAAGTAGAATTGATTCGGATAGACAAACTGATAACCGAAGATCTCCGGAGGCTTAACTGACGCTAACCCCATTGCTCCATTCGTAATATTCACCGGCTTATCAAGGTTATTAAATACAATTCTAATGATCTCACCGAAACCAAGTGTTACGATCGCTAAGTAGTCTCCTTTTACACGAAGTACAGGGATACCTAATAAGACACCAAAAAGTGCAGCTACAAAGCATCCGATTAAAATAAAGATCCAAAAGCTCTCACCCGATAAAGGGAACGTTCCAAATGGCATAAAGTTAGCAGCTTGACCTGTTGCAAAGATTCCATACGTATATGCCCCGATTGCAAAGAAAGCGACGAACCCGAGGTCTAGTAAACCTGCTAGACCAACAACGATATTAAGCCCCAATGCCATCGCTACATAGATACCAACAACTGTAGCGACTTCCATGTAAGATTGATAACCTGGTCCGGTGCTTGATACAAAAGGTATTACGCCGATAAGGACGACACCTGCGATCAACCATTTAAGACGGTCTGGCAGCTCTGTATAGTACAGAAGCAATAACGAGAACAATAGCAGCAGAAAAGCTGTGACAGATGCTTGAGCAAGATATAGGCTCAACGAGGTAATCAGGACATAAAGGACGAGCAGAATAATTTGTGCCAGCTTGTTGCCTTTTAGTTTACTTGTCAGCTTATTCATCGCTCTTCACCTACACTTTCTCAGTAACTGCTTTGCCAAACAGTCCTTCTGGTTTGAAAATCAATACGACGATTAGAATGGCGAACGCAAATACGTCTTTATACTCTGCGCCAAAGATACCACCCGTTAGTAGCTGGAGATTGGCAGCTGCAAACATTTCTAGGATCCCTAACATGAGCCCACCTGCCATAGCACCACGGATATTTCCAATGCCTCCGAGTACTGCAGCCGTAAATGCTTTTAATCCTAGAATAAAACCGATATACGGATCGATCGTTCCGTATTGTACAGCAAACAGTACACCCGTTGCTCCACCTAGAGCTGATCCGATGAAAAAGGTCAACGAGATCACTCTGTTCACATTGATCGACATGAGTGATGCTGTTTCACGATCTTGAGCTACTGCTCTCATCGCCATGCCCCACTTCGTTTTATTAACGAAGAAATCCAGTCCGATCATCATGATTACAACCGCAATGATTAAAATCAATGTAGACGTTTTAAAGAAAGCATCACTGAACGAAGAGGAGATGCTAGAAAATTTAATGGAAAATTGCTCATTAAACATGGAGGGACCTGTTAAGATATAATTTCCTCTTTTGTATTCAGTAATAAAACGAACAAGATCCTGCAGCAAGAACGATACACCGATCGCTGAAATCAACGTGATCAGTTTAGGTGAATTTCGGAGCGGTCTGTACGCCATACGCTCTATTCCAACACCCATGAAACCAGTTAAGATCGACGTAACCACTAAAACAAGAATCAAAGCAAGAATGGCAGGCATCGCCGCCAACCAACCCATTCCTGTCATCAAGATCAGCATCGCAACTCCGATAAAAGCTCCAGTCATAAAAATTTCACCATGGGCGAAATTAATGAGCTCTAGTATTCCATAAACCATCGTATAACCAAGTGCAATAACGGCGTAAATCGCACCAAGAGCGATTCCATCTACAAGTACTTGAGGCAGACTTTGTAAAATTTCAGCTAACATAAATATTCCTCTCTTTCACGTCTGGGGAGTATGTAAAAAAGAAGAGGGACATGGCCGTTGGGGTCATTCCCTCTCTTGTAAACATAAGTTTACTTACTGATTTCGCCTTCTTGAACGCCTGGATATTTAGCTTCACTGAACTTGTAGATGTAGACTTTTGCAAACTTGTTGTCACCGATATCATCGAAACCGACTTTCGTTACAACACCTTGGAAGTCTTGAATCTTACGGATTTCTTCTGCTACTTTTTCACGTGCCGGAAGATCTCCGTCACTTCCTTCGATCGCTGTCTCAAGTCCTTTTAATAGTACGCTCATAGAATCATAGCCATAAGCTGAATAAGACTCTACGTTTTTGTTGAACTTCTCTTTGTATTTAGAAGAAAAATCTTTACCTTCTGTTGATTTGCTTGCATCAGCCGCTACAGAAGTATAATAAACATCTTTTACAGAATCGCCCGCGATTTCAACTAGAGTAGACGAGTCCATGCCATCTCCGCCCATGAATGGAATCTTAATTCCTTTGTCACGAGCTTGTCTGATCAACTGTCCGCCTTCTGTGTATAATCCACCGAAGAACACTAAATCAGGTTTCTTTGATAATACTTGTGTAAGTACACCGTTAAAGTCTTTCTCACCAACGGTAATTCCTTCGTAACCAAGGATTTCTGCTCCAGCCTCTTCAGCTGCCTTCTTAAACGCATCTGCAAGACCTGTTCCGTACGCTGTTTTATCTTGGATAACAAAGATTTTCTTTGCTCCTAATTTATTGATCGCAAAGTCTGCACCTGCAGGGCCTTGGAAATCATCACGTGCTACGATACGGTTAACTGTTTTAAGTCCACGATCCGTTACTTCTGTAGCAGTATTTGCTGGGGAAACCATCGGCACTTTGTACTTTTCATAAACTTCAGATGAAGGAATGGAGACGCCTGAATTCAAGTGACCTACTACTCCTAGGATTGATTTATCTGAACCAATCAGCTGTGCGTTTGCTACACCTTTTTTAGGATCTGCTTGATCATCATATGGCTGAAGCTGAAGCTTGTACCCTAAGTCTTCGAACTTCTTCTTGTTCTCTTCCAGCGCCAGTTGCGCGCCAAGCTTAATGGATTCACCAAGAGTTGCACTACCACCCGACAAAGGAGTTTGCGTCGCGATCTTGATTACCTTGCCGCTCCCTCCCCCTCCATTGCTTCCTTCTGAACCACCAGAAGAATTACAACCTGCCAAAAGTCCTAGTGATAACGCAGAAACCGCTAATACTTTTAACCCTCTCTTAATCCCCACCTAAAATCCCCCTTGTTTGAATATTATGATAATTTCCACTATTTAAAAAAATAGTACATGAAGAAAACGGATTAGACAACTAAATTTTTGGAAATATAGAATTTTTATGTTAAATTTAAAAGTTTTCCCTATTATTCAACACATTTCTCTACGGTTCGCCCTTCTAGAACTTTAGTAGGAATAAAAAAAAAGACTCACTGATAGACACAGTGACTCTTTTATAGTTACTTTTATTTGTTCAAAATTTTCACGTGATATTTTCGAGTTCGTGGACCATCAAACTCACAAAAATAAACACCTTGCCATGTTCCTAAGAGGAGCTTTCCGTTTTGGATAAAGACCACTTGCGAAGAACCAACCGTACTTGCCTTAAGATGTGAAGCTGAATTTCCTTCAGCATGACGATACTTTGGGTGTTCCCATGGATATACCTCGTCCAAGCGCATTAGCATATCATGAACAACATCTGGATCTGCATTCTCGTTAATGGTTATTCCCGCAGTCGTATGCGGACAATATATGTACATCACACCATCGTTTACACGCTGCTCTTCCAGATAAGCCTCCAATGTACTCGTAATCTCATACATCTCATCTCTTTGATGTGTTTGTATCGTAAATACTTGTGCCATACTTATCCCTCCTCAATATCTTTATTTGATAACCTTGTATGAAAATCCTTTTTATACTAATGTGAAATTATCGAGATTAACGTGAATATATGTGAAATAACGTGAAATTAATTTTGAGTGTGCGTTTTAAATGCACATAATTTACGTTTGTGCTTTCCAAACGGACAAGCAAGAAGGAATGAGGTGTTAAAAAAGGAATGACTCAAAAATTAGAGTCATTCCTTATCAAATCTTCTATTTACGATGAACGCGCGTACGGTCACCAGCGATCTTTTTCCATTTTGCTCTTTCAGCATTCGCTAACTTCTGATCTTCTTTACGGGCGAAGTACGCTAATTCACGCTGAAGCTTTACATAACTGTTATATCGATTTGCTTTTAACTCACCTGTTTCAATCGCTTCCTGCACTTGGCAACCAGGCTCATTTTGATGTGTACAATCGCGAAAACGGCATAGCTCTGCATACCCTTCAACATCTTGAAAACTTTGGCCTAAGCTATTGTCACCTTCCCACAATTGAAGCTCTCTCATTCCCGGAGTATCGATTAAAATTCCACCACGATCAAGAACAAGAAGTTCACGATGAGTAGTCGTATGCTTTCCTTTTCCATCTTCTTCACGAATAACGTTCGTTTTCAATACCTCTGACCCGAAAAGTTTGTTTGCAAGCGTTGATTTTCCAACACCCGAGGACCCTAGTAGAGCAACGGTTTCACCTTCTGAAATATAGGCTGCTAGATCATCAAGACCTATACCTGTTTCTGCACTAACTGCAAATGTAGGAACTCCAAACGCAATAGTTTCCACTTCATCTAAAAACTTTTGAACATCATCACAAAGATCCGCCTTGCTTAGAACGATAACTGGAGTCGCACCGCTTTCCCACGCCATTAACAAATAACGCTCTAATCTGCGAAGGTTGAAGTCTTGATTTAGAGCATTTACTAAAAAGACCGTATCTACGTTTGTCGCAACAATCTGTTCATCTGTTGTTAAGCCGGCTGCTTTGCGAGAAAACTTACTTTTGCGCGGCAGGATTCCATGGACGTAAGCTTTTCCTTCTTGTGGAATAGCCTGAACCGCTACCCAATCTCCAACTGCCGGGAAATCATGACGCCCTGTTGCATGAAAGCGAATCTTTCCTGTGATTTCACCTAATAATTCACCATGCTCCGTCAGAACACTATAAAGTCCTTTATGCTCTACACTTATTCTTCCAGGAACAAGATCTTGATTTTCATATGTTTTAAACGATTCTTCAAATGTTTGATTCCAACCTAGTGATTTTAAATTCAATGTAATACCCTCCGAATAAATGTTGTCATTTTATAAAAGTCTTTTTTCCGCAAATGATGTTGCTTTTGGAAGTGTTGATTTCCGTTCCAGGTTGCTCGCTTTCCACGGGGCAGGCGGTGAGCCACATTCGAATGTTTCACATTTAAGTGTCTCACCTGCCCACCTGTCCCGTAGGAGTCTCGCACCTTTCACTCCAATCAACTGTCAAAGGTGCCAAGATTTAAAAGCAACAATCTTTTAACGTTTACAAAATAGAAAAAGAACCTAAATATAATACTTAGGTTCTTTACCGAAAGAAAGGTACACAAATACCCCTCTTCATATAAAAAACCATGGCACTGTTGTACAGCCCATGGTTAAATGACAAATTTAAGCGAAGACATTACACACGCAAATAAACTACTTGCGATTCTTCATTGTCCCAATAGGCTGTACATAAATTACACTCTCTGAAGTCAATCCATTAAGTTGTCTCATTATACATACCTCCTTGGGTTTCATTAAGATTAGTTACTTTACTTCTACACT
This sequence comes from Fictibacillus nanhaiensis, assembly GCF_049537595.1. Classification (GTDB taxonomy): domain Bacteria; phylum Bacillota; class Bacilli; order Bacillales; family Fictibacillaceae; genus Fictibacillus; species Fictibacillus nanhaiensis_F. The sequence continues at coordinate 220,703 of NZ_JBMULM010000003.1, read as the reverse complement.
ATAGCAGTATATGCATAAAATGTAAATAGATGCATATTTTTATTTTTGAACAGAAGCGTTCTGATACCCCTCAATGATTCGTTTAATCATAGGCATATCCATCTGAAGGGGTGCAGCTTCTATTTCTTCTAGCAGTTGTTGCGTGTTGCTGTCATCAAATGAAATATTTCTGTTCAAATAATTTTTATATACATCAATCACGCTGTTGAGAAGCTGTTCTTCTTCATTCAGAGATGGCTCATAATCGTACGGAGCAAGCTTAAACAGCTCAAGTCCCGCTTTTTCCCTCATAACCTGAAAAACATCTGCACTAAGCGGGGGTTTGTTATTTGTAATATGATAGATCTTTGTTTCTCTTCCCTTTTTTAAAACACCAGATAAAACATCCGCTACATAATCGACAGGAACAAGATTCTGCGTACTGCCTTCTTCACACAATAAGTGAAACACGCGATCTCCCATTCCTTTTCTCTGAAATCTTTTCTTAAAGACTTCAAGGCTTCGAAGTAATCCGTAAAGTGTAAACTTAGAATCCGCTTCACCTGTTTTAGAGTCACCAATAATGATCGCCGGTCTTAAGATACTTACGTTAAAACGATCTGTGAACTCCATACATAAGTGCTCTGCTTTACACTTACTCTCTTCATACGGATTGTTAAATACATTGTTCACACTGTGTAATTCTTCTTTAGCAAATTCGTCTTTGCCAAGTGTATAGGCGGTGCTTACATAATAAAAATGCGATACCCCCATGTTCTTTGCAGCATGAAGTGCATGTTGAGTACCTGTATAATTTATTTGAAAAAGTTCATCTTTAAGATCTAAGTCAAATTTCACTAGGGCAGCCATATGATAAAATACATCAATTTTATCTACAAGCTCTTGCTCCGCTTCCTTCGTCATACCTAAGTGAGGAGCTGTGATATCCCCTTGGATTATATGAATAACGCCGTTCAAATCAGCTGTCTTATGAAGAAGCTGTTCAGCTTTTTGTAAGTTTCGCGCTAACACATAAAGTGTATGACCTTCACGCGCTAAATTTTGAATTAAGCGACCACCTAGAAAACCAGTTGCTCCAGTTAAAAAAATATTCATTCAGCTGTTCCTTCCTATTCCTATATCAGCATACTTCTGCTTATATAGTACCACAACATGACTGGTATGTTGCCGGTTTCAAAAGATATGCTAAATCAGCCACAAAATAAAAAAGCTGCTAAGAAGGCAGCCTTATTTTTCATCATCCGGTTTAGCAATATTAACAGCAGGCATCTCACTATTCATATAATCAGTGGGATGACCATCGGTTTGTTGTTTCTCATCATAAAAATAAGCGTTGATCTCTTGTTCTGCGTGAGCAGTCGGATCTTCAATGGGTTTATGATTTTTACGTTCTTGGTCCACAGTTAATCTCCTTTTCCACATGATTCACAAGCTTTAAATACTTCTTCATACTGAAGCTTTTTATTCGCATCAAACGTATGGTTGCTGAATTGAACAATACCTTTTTGATCGATGACAAAACATGATCGAATAGCAGTTCCATTCTCTTCGTTAAGAACACCAAACTTACTAGTTACTTTTTTGTGCCAATCGGCTAAAAGTGGGTAAGGCAAGGTTCCTAGAGCTGCAGCAAAAACATTGTGTGAGTATATATGATCTACACTGATTGCAAGCACTTCTGTATTGGCTTCTTCAAAGCGTTTGTAATCCTCTTTCCAAGAGGTTATTTCCTTAATTCAGCCAGGTGTAAAATCTAGCGGATAAAAAGCCACAAGGACATTCTTTTTCCCTTTAAAATCTGATAATGAAATATCTTTTTTTAATGTAGATGGTAACGTGAAATCGGGTGCAACATCACCTTTTTGTAGCAACTATCCCACCTCCTTGCGTCTTTATGAATATACTTCCCTGAACATATAAAAGAAAACGTTGGAATATATAGTCATTGCATGGTGATGGCTAAAAAGCTGAAGACTTATAAAAACCATTTCAAGACTTATAAATTTTTTTGAGGACTTATAAAAAAATTTGAAGACGCATAAATTTTTCTGAAGACTTATAAAAGAAAATTAAGTACAAAAAAGCCAGGGACCGCGAATCCCTGACTTCATTTTTACTATTTTGTTTCAGTTTCTACTATGATTTCAATTGTTTCTTCAGTTGCTGGCACTTCAACAACTTCTGAAGCATCTTCTTCTAAAACATCTTCAACTGCTAAAATCGCCGCGTTGATCGCTGCATGAAGCTTTGCATTTTCAGAAGCGTGCTCAACTGCTAATGAACGAATTTTGTTCAAAAGAGCAGAAACTTCTTCTTCAGTTGTAGTTTCTTCAGTTGCCGGAGCTTCTTCTGTTACTTCTTCTTCAGTCGTAGTTTCTTCAGTTGCCGGAGCTTCTTCTGTTACTTCTTCTTCAGTCGTAGTTTCCTCAGTTGCCGGAGCTTCTTCTGTTACTTCTTCTTCAGTCGTAGTTTCCTCAGTTGCCGGAGCTTCTTCTGTTACTTCTTCTTCAGTCGTTGTTTCTTCAGTTGCGGGTGCTTCTTCCGTTACTTCTTCTGTTGCTTCAGCATGTACAGCAGCGTTTGGTGCAGCATGCAATTTTGCGTTTTCATTTGAACGCTGGAATGCATTAGAGTTGATTTTGTTTTGAAGAGATTTGTTTTCTTTTACTTCTGTTTCTTCTTCAACAACTTCTTCAGTTACAGGTGCTTCTTCAGTTACTTCTTCTTCAGTAGTTGTTTCCTCAGTTGCTGGTGCTTCTTCCGTTACTTCTTCGTCAGCATGAACAGCAGCGTTTGGTGCAGCATGCAATTTCGCATTTTCACTTGAACGCTCAAATGCATTAGAGTTGATTTTGTTTTGAAGAGATTTGTTTTCTTGAACTTCTTCTGCGTCTTCAGAATCTTCTTCGTTAGAATCATCGTCCTCTTTTACTGCATCATCGTCAGCAATAACATCTGTTTTTTCTTCTTCTTTAACTGGGTTATCTTCATTTTCCTCTTGAGCTGCATCATCTTCAGAGTCTTCGTCGTCTTCTTTCACTGCATTTTCATCCAAAACGTCAAGATCCTCTTTACGTGTAGCATCCTCATCTTCTGTTACTGAATCTTCCTGTTTATCCTCTTCAGGATTCGATGTAACTGGAACTTCAATTTCAATAACTTCTGTTTTTTCTTCCTCAACAGGAACTACAACTTCTTCTTTAGTTTCTTCTGAAACAGGTTTTGCTACAGGCTCTTCTATTGGTTCTTCCGTTTTAGTCGGAACAGCATGAACCGCTGAGTTTGGAGCAGCGTGTTTCTTAGCTGTTTCACTTGCATGTTGAGCAGCTTGAGAATGACTCTTATCTTTAGCAGGTTTTTCAGCCTTTTCTGGCTTAGTAGCAGGTTTCTCAGGTTTGGCTGGCTTTTCAGCTTTTACTGGCTTTTGAATCTTCACAGTAACTTTAGCCGGTTTTTCAAACTTTTCTTCCTTAGCTTGTACGTTACCTTGAGATCCTTTTGCACTTTGAGCAGCAATGGCCTTTTCTGATTGGTGGCCAGCCGCTTCAGCAGCCCCTGTACCTACAACAGCTGCAAGAGTTAATGTTCCAGCAAATACGATAGATTTTACAAATGTACGGTTGACTTTTTTCATTTTAAATTCGCTCCTTAAATTTTCAGATAGTTGTTCATATCACAATTTTCTAGAAAAATTAAAGAGCCTTTTCCGGTGGTCTTCCTGGCGGTGCGTTCACCCATTGACTTCTTAAGAGGTCCATTCTGCCAAAATACACAGAAACCTTTTCCCCATCCTCAAAAATAATCGGTAACACTAAATTAGCTTTAAAGTTAGCAAATGACGTTGTTCCGGCTCCACCATCTGTATGGTTTGATGGTGAGGAAGATCCTTGCCCTGTAGTTGCTGCAATTCCCTTTGAAACGGGAAGCGTCGGTAATTTTGAAGATTCCTTATTTGAAAAAGGAGATAAATCCTTTTTCAACCGTGAATCACTAACTTTCTCCTTTATAGGAGCATGCTTCTTTTTAAGTACCTTTACCGATTCATTTATTGAAACGGATTTGTTTACCACTGTTTTTCTATGTATAGCACTTGATGATTCAGCCTTTTTTAAATCAGAACGCTCTGCCTGATTCACTTTTTCAGTCTGCCTCATCGGGACAAGTTCTTTAGTTTGTCGTTTAGGATCTGATTTTTTTACCCCGCTTCGGTAGTTTGCATTTTGAGAACTTTTCTGTTTAGAAATCGGAACTTGCTTGGGCACCTTTGTTTTAGATCGTTTTCCAGAATCCTTAGATTGAGGTTTATTCAACTCCACTTTACCCTTACTTTCAGTCGGCTTAGTTCTCAATGCTGTTCCTACTTGTTTTGTGGCTTGTACAGGAACACGATCTGTAACTTTGTCTTGCTGTACGATCTGCTGGTTGTTTCGCTCAGCAATTTGATTCCGTTTCTCCACATCTTCTTTCTCTGCAAACACTTCTGCAGGAATAAAAAGGACGGCACCCGCGATTAACCCCTGCATTATGAGGTTTGATATACGCATACACTCACCTCCCTTCTTTCAACTATATAATACTTCCATAACGTTAAATTTTTGTCGGTCTTTGTCTAAAATAGTCAAAATTTCCTAATATATTTTAAATGCATGTGAAATGTCATTATAATGAATGATGATGTGACATATATTTTTACGCATGAAACTTTAACGATGTTTGTACGTATTTTATGTATGGAAAGAAGGAGGGATTTTACATGAGAAGTGCGAATCCTGCTTTAAAAGGCTCCACTTTTGATAAGTTCAGGGGAACGTCTTTTAGCAAGAAGATGACTTTATCAGGAACAGTAAACAAAACGTTTATTCTTCTGCTCATCTTGATGGCATCTGCAATTTTTACTTGGTATCAATACAATTTAGGTAACCCAGTCGGTCATTTGATCTTGATTGGTTTGGTTGGGGGTCTTGTAACGGCGTTAATCGTTGCATTCGTGCCTAAAACAGCACCATTACTTGCACCGGTATATGCCGCATTAGAAGGACTTGCAGTTGGGGGGATATCCGCTAATTTTGAGGCTCAATTCAATGGTATTACCTTGCAAGCTGTTGCTTTAACATTCGGAACGTTGTTTGCCTTATTGCTCGCTTATATGTTCAGGATCATAAAAGTAACGCAGAACTTCAGATTGATCGTTTTCTCAGCGACAATGGGAATCATGCTTGTTTATCTTACTAGTTTTATTTTAGGCTTTTTTGGAATGAGCGTGCCTTATCTGCACAGCACAGGTCCGATCGGAATCGGAATTTCTTTGTTTATCGTCGTGATCGCAGCACTAAATTTAGTTTTAGACTTTGATTTTATTGAATATGGAGCAGATCGCGGAGCCCCTAAATATATGGAATGGTACGGTGCGTTCGGACTCATGGTAACGTTAGTTTGGCTGTACTTTGAAATATTGCATCTGCTTGCTAAATTAAGAAGAAACTAAAAAAGGAGAAGCCCATACAAAGGCTTCTCCTTTTTACGTCAATATGTTTATCCATCTGTAAATCGCCCAGCATCCTACACCAATATTGACTGCAAATAATGCAGCTAACATGGCTTTGTTATGATAAGTAATGAGCTGCGCGAAATATAATGCTCCCCATACGATGAGAGTAAGTAATGCCCATATGAGGCTGCTAGTATTTCCTTGCATAACTGCTCCATAGCTGAAGATCCATGTATACGGAAGTAAGAGACTTCCAGTAACAAAATAAATGCTATGAACACCGTGTGTTTGAAATTTGTTAGCTAGAGGCGCTCCTTTAACCATTACACCATAAAGTAAACATATCCCAATGATAATACCAAGGAAGAATCCGATCTGAAAAATTTCATAAAAGAAAACAGGCAATACGGAAAATGCCTCTAACCAAAACAATCTGCTAAAAAAAAGTATGGTTAGTCCGAACAAGATATAAGGTATAGAATAGCGAGTTCGGATTCCCTTCCAAACTGTGTGGCCTAATAAGAGTAAGCCATAAACAAAAAACAAAAAACCCAGCAGTTTGCTGGAAAAAAGCATGAGGAAACTGTATAAACAGAAAAGAACGGCAAACGCAATATGATAGAAATAATCAAATTTTGTATGCCTAGCTTTTTTGAGCGTATTAACTATTAAATTCATGTTGCACCTGCCAAGACTAGTCGTGTTTATACATTTATCGTCAAAGACTGGTTATTTTCAAGTTATTCCTTTGGCACTTTAACCACGCCTCGCATGTGCCAGAGATGAATGAGTTCTAATCGTTTTCGATATTGTTTCGCCTGAAGCCTGCCTTTTTTGTATCTTTTCTTCAATAGCTGCATATAATCTTCAATTTTAATATGATAGTCGTCCATTCTTTTACCCACCCTCACCAATTATCTCATTGTCATATTCCCGAATTTAGTCGAAATGTAACATGAAATTTTAAATAAATGGGCAAAAGTAAGAAAAAAGTATTACTCTCCTAATTGCTTAATATCGTTTAATAAGTCAGTGTATACTTTGACATCATCTAGCAACCCACTCTTCTCCAAAAAGTCAGGGGTCAGTTCTCCGTTCTCTACTGCCGTTTGATACTTATCTATTCCATCTTGGAAGGTTTGATTATGTTCCATCACCTGATTATGAATATCTTCAAATACGGATGGTGGAGATAAATCATTAAATTCTTCAATCGTTGTATTCATTTCTTCAAGGGCCTTTTCTAACTCAACACGTGCATTTTGATCAGAGACAGCTTTCTCCGCTAACGAAGGAATTTCTTTTGAAAATTGTTGCACTTCGTTAATATATTCCGTTGCTTCTGGAACATAATTGAGTCCGTTCGTTACGTCTTCCACCGCTGAACACCCTGTAAGTACACTAAATGACAAAAGAACAGCCAACATTGTTTTTTTCATTCGATCTCCTCATTTCTTTAGGATTTACTTTATTTGAATCTACATATATTCGAATTTCACTTATTATTTTTCTACGGCTTTGCTGCAATTAAGTTTCAAATTGGGACACTCTAATACTAGTTCAAACAGAAAGGCTGATTAACATGGCAAAAAAAGATAAAGAAAATGAAGGTAAGAAAGATCTGTACTTAGACGTTGACCGAATGATGAACGAAGGAATGGCCGGTGGTACGGTGGCCGACGAAAAGGATCTAAATCAAATCGGCTATGATTCTGGAATCAAAACCCAAGAAGAACCGCCAATAAAAGTAGATAAAGACAAGTAAAGCCGCTCATTTTGAACGGCTTTTTGCTTTTAAGATCTTAACTTATTCATTTTATGCAGTACCTCATTATATCGCCGATCGAGTTCTCCTTTTTCACTTATATTTGAGCAAATGGAAAGCTGGCTGATTAGTTCCGTCATTTCAAACTGCAGCTTAAGCAACTCATCTTCATCGTGATCGTTCATGCTCTGCTTTCCGCTTCGCTTCTTAAACTCTGTATAGTTCCCTTCGAACCAAAATGCCTTTGGCGGCTGCAGCTCTAGAATGTGTGTAGCTGTCTTTTCCATTAAACGTCTGTCGTGTGTAGCCAAGATAAACGTACCGGGATAGGCTACCAACACTTCTTCTAACGCTTCTCTTGTAAACAAATCCAAATAATTTGAAGGCTCATCTAACAACAATAAATTGTAGTCACTTAAAAAAAGTTTGGCTAAAGCCGTTTTCATTTTTTCGCCGCCACTTAATACTTCTACTCTTTTATATACATCCTCACGTTTAAACAACATTCTAGCTAAGACTGTTCTTACCCATGTTTCATCGTACAGACTATGTTCCATCACGTTCAAAAGAATACTTTTTTGTGGATCTAAGATATTAAGATGCTGATGAAAGTAACCTATTTTAAGCTGATTGGATTTATCAATCGCATCATTTCCATTATAGATCTCTTGAAGCAAGGTTGATTTTCCTGTTCCATTCTTGCCAGTCAATACAATCTTCATTCCCGGTTTTACAGAGAAAGTAAGATTGTTAATCAGCTGCTTCCCATTAAATCCTAGAGTGAGATCTTTTACAGCTAATGCTTGTTTTCCATGAATTTTAGAAAATCGTTGTATGTCGAATTCAACATTTTGCTGTTTCTTTGGCTTTTCTTTTTTATCGAGCATTTCAATTCTTTTTTCAATTACTTTTGATTTTTTCTCAAGTGATCGCTTTGCATTTTGAAGTTTTCCTTTGCCTAACTTTGCTTCACTATAAGACATGCGTGATGGTTTGTTCTTCATGTCTTTCGCTTTAACCGCTTTTTCAATAGCCGTTTTTTCTAGCCTTGTTTTTTCTTTAACATATTGTTCATATTCAAAATGTTTTCGCTTGAGTTGCTGTTCTTTTTGCATCAGATAATCTGAATTATTGCCTGGAAAGGTTGTAAACGTTTGTTGATCCAGTTCGATAATCTTTGTACAAACCATATCTAGAAATACCCGGTCATGAGAGACGAGCAATACCGCTCCTTTAAAATGTTGAAGGACATCGGCGAGCTGATCCATTCCTTCAACATCAAGATGAGAAGTAGGCTCATCTAAGACAAGGATATCTGGATCTTGTTCTAGAGCAGCAGCGATTTGAGTACGCGTTCTTTCACCACCGCTCATCGTGTCATACTTTTTGCCCTGCAGATTCCATACGGCCTCACTTTTTGAAGTAATTCGTTGCTCTTCTTGGTCAAACTGACTTACGATCGCTATTGTTCCGTAATGTTGGATAAAACCTGCATCTCTTACCTCAGTTTCCGCAAGTAATTTAAGAAACGTTGATTTTCCAGTACCATTTAAACCAACTAGACCTACTCTGTCGTTAGCAAAAAGTTGCAGCGGTTCTGTTTGCTTTATTATTAATTTTCCATCATACGATTTTTCTAATTGTTTCGCTTCTAATAAAAGCATAATAAAAACCTCCCCTATTAACTAGAGAGGTCTGCCCAAGCCAAAGTACGTATCACAAAAAAACACGCAAAAACACGTTTTTTTGCAACAAAAAAACAGGCCTGTATTGAAGTCCTAAAAATGGGCAGAGAAATCCTATCTAGCGTTCTACTTTTTTTATTCAAGTAAATGGCTAAAATCAGATTAATTGCGCATTGGACGTATACACCTGTTCCTTCCGTTGTTTTCCTATATTGTAAGGTAGTTCATATCCGGCCGTCAAGAACACGCTCGCTATTCTTGCACCCAGTTTAGATTTACCTTTCGCTGATTCGCTCCAGGTCTTGTATCTTTTAATAAGCGAATGAATAATAACCCTTTCCGATAAAAGGCCTGAACAGGCTCTTGAAGAACTTTTTCTGGTAAGTGGATCTCTCGATTAAATGCTCCGAGTTGAAATTCCTCTGAACTTAAGTGGTAGGAATCTAACGTTAGTGATAACTTTCCTTGTACAGTCAGCTTGAACGGATCGACCATTACTTCAACATCCTCTGTGCGATTTAAACCGGGAAGCGCTAATACACAGCAAATTTCCTGTGGTGTGTCATAGATGTTGCAAAGAGGACTCTCATTATTTTGATTATTAGTCGATCTTTGATTTTGATTCGGTGTAAAGAACTGATCACCAAAATATTCTTCGGCCATCCTTTTCCAGTCCATCATTTGTTTCCAAGTGTCCAATTCAATCACCTCTTATGAAGGCGGCCCTAAAGGAACAGAAGGAGCAGTATCCGGATCCGGAATCTGAGGGGCAGGACCTGTAAAACCGCCTGTGTTAAATAATTGCGATATTGGCTGTATAACCCCCGCGCTTCCTATTTGGAGCACAGATGAGTTTTGTATACCATCTACTCTTATCTGTTGAATAACGATCGTCTGACTAACAAAAAGGTTCATGTTTCCTCCTCCTCACTTTCCGGATTAGGATTCGTTAAGAAATTACGAACATGCTTAACACGAGATTGAAGCTTTATATCATTAACCGATCCAATATGAAGGATTGATGAACTGGACACCCCAAGAATATCTATTTTCCCAACTCTAATATATGGGTTCGCATGATACGTTTGCTTTACCTTATAAACCGGGCAAACCGGAACTAATACCGGCTGTGAAAAAACTTTGTATTTGCTGTACGGAACATTGAACGTTCCAAACTTTGTACTTTCTCTCTGAATAGCTAGCGCTGCAGAAAAGCTATTGATCTTGTCAGTATCTCCTGTTTGCAAAACACCTGAGTTAGCAAGAGAATTCAAGACGATACAGTCAACGACAGATGTTCGATACATCATACACCCCTATAGTGGAACAAGTGATGTACCTAAGACTAAAGATTCCGGAGGTGTGTCGAATGCAGACCCTAAACTGATACAATCTGTGTCTCCGACTAATACGACTGACGATAACCCCACACCGATGATATGAATCTCTCCTACAAACAACTCATGATTGGTTACGCAAAATTTCATTCTCATCCCCTCCAGTAGACTTAGAATCTCGTAAATGTACGATAAACGTTTCAATACCACGATAGATGTCCTCTTTTGTTTTTTGAATGATATCTCTTCTGCCTCGCTCGTCTTTTGGTTCATATTTTGTTAGATAGTGCTTGATCCGCCCTGGTACTTGTCGCTGAACATCTTCTAATATGAAGATTCGATAAGGTTCATCTAAAGGAACGTTCATTTTACTTTCAAGTGATTTTAAATAGACAGGAGCTTCTTTCTCAAAAAAACCATCCATCACTTGAATCATCTCTCTATAGTTTGGATTTTCAATCGTACTTCTTTCCATCTTTCCAGGCATCTGAAGGGTATTCTGACCAATATTGAACTGTTCGATCAAGTCTTTGCTATCATTAGAAGACCCAAGTCCGATGTGCAGGGTGCCTTCCAGTTTTTCTATCTTTAACTGATCAAACTTATATTCTACATTTTGAGGTTGAGAGGATAGATCGCTCACTTTTTTCTTTAATGCTTTTATCTGGTCTTCCAAGTCTCTAATCTTATCATTCTGATCGAGGATCATCTGTTGAAGCTTGCTCAAGTAATAGTTGCTCTCTTCATTCATACAATCAGCTCCTTAGTTAGATGTATGCCTTCTATCTAAGGAATTTGCTTGTTGTTTAAAAATTTGCTGCCGCATTGCTGTCATTTACATCAGGGTCTTGTGTAAATGTAACATTATAACCGTTCTCCAGACGTAGATTATCCCCAGTATTGAAAGATCCTGCTCCTGCATACGTTTTTGCATAACTGACTGGACATATGGTCTGGACGTCTCCCACATGAAAAACGCTGCCGCTCGATACGGAGTTTACCGATACAGATCCCACAATTGCTGGCATATACGTTCATCCCCACTTTCAAGTACTTCTCACATGTTATGCATCCGCCCAATCTTTTGTGCCTAAACGCTTCCATTCACCTTTAGGCTTCTACCTACATAACTTATCTGTAAAGGACGACGTCACAATCGTTATTTTTATAGAAAAAGGGAGGTGCTAAAAGTGCCCTGTTTAATTGTAGCTCCTATTAATATTAATGCGGCAGAAGGGGTTGTGAATTTTGGCGATACACTCGTCATCAATCCCAAATCAACAGGCAAAGGATACAACGGCTCTGGCGGAGGAAACACAGGGAATTTTATACAAACAACAAACGTAGTTAACGCAACAAACACTTTAGATCCTGATATTTTCGATTCGAATAATGCCGGCAATGCTTAGGGGGTATAAAGATGTTAGGCAAAGGTCCATTGATGCCTTTTTTTAATAACCGTTCTATGGATGACTGGCTAAATTCTTTTGAGCAATACGTCAACAAAGGGCTCAATCAGTTCGAGAAATTTGCAGACCAGATGTCGTTTGAAGTGGATACAGAAGAGACAACGGATGACTACAAAATTCGCGCGAATCTAAAAGACTATAACCCTGAAGACCTTCAGATTGAAATCCTCAATCAAGGACTTCAGATTAAAGCACAACGCGAAGAAGTACGGTCAACAAAAAATAAACGGACGGGGCACTTTCAACAAAGAAAGGCAATGAAACGAACAGAGCGATTCGTCCAACTGCCTTTCATGTTTCGAAACGAAGATGTTAAAGCACAATATACGAATGGCATCTTGACCATTTCCGTTAACAAAAATGGCGGAGAAGTTATGAATCCGACTGTACCTATACAAGTTGTGACTAATTCAAGTGATAATAGTGTTGAGAAAGACAGTAATGCCAACAATACTGCTAATGTAGTTACGAACAACGGGCAGTTTGAAGAGTAGGTGCAACATTTCGTTTTCTTATGTATATTAATGCCTATAAAAAATGCTGACAGAAAAGGTGATATGTTCATCCTTTTCTATCAGCTTTTCTTTTATCTTCCTAGTGTGGGCGCAATCCACACCTCGCCGGTTCCTTCAAAAACGTGCAAGTAACCTTCACCGCTTGTCGCAGATCCGATGATAGAAGAGGAAGCTCGTCTTACAGAAAAATCGATATCTCCTTTTCTTAAGAGCGCAAAGTTACCATCCACTTGCAGTTTTTCATCATGAAGCTGTATCTTCATGATCTGTTGAAGCGGAACTGGACTCTGAAGCACACAAAATCCTGAGCCTCTTAATCTCGTTTGAAACAGTCCGTCCTCTCCTTTTATAGAAGACGTTAGTTTTTGTCTAGCTACACCCAATTGCACAGACGGTTCTGCCGCATAAAACATTCCGCGGTCTGCAACAACTTCTTCATCATTTAAGTTCAACAACAAATAGTGACCATACGACGGCTCTAAATAAATTTCTCCCGTTCCTTCATACAATGGTTTGAACAGGGATTCTTCCGTTAAAATATTCGAAGCCATCTTCTTCATGAACCCTCCAACTCCACCGGCATTGCTTTTCAATCCAAGATCACCTTTCATAAACTGCAATGCTCCCGCTTCAGCTTGTACCGCTCCTTGGCGCAATGTGATCCGAACTTGTTTTAACGATATTCCCGTTTCTTTAGCGTAGTACGAAGAACTTGAACCTGCACTTGTTACAGGTAACTGCTTATATTCAAGGACTTCAAAGGTTGCTCGACGTCCTTCTTCTTTTTCGATAACGTTAAAAAGTGATTCATTCATAACCATCATCCTCCTCCTTCTAGCATAACAAACTCTGACTTTGTTTAAACAAAGCGTGTTATAATTCACACAAAGATATTGGCTATCGCCAAAAGAATATGAGAGAGGCGTGATTTGACGTGCAGAACAAAATCATTCTTGTAACAACTGATTCATTTGGTACTGGTAACGATCCTGCTCTTGGAGAAAACGTAATGGAAACGTATTTTACTGTTTTGAAACAGCAATCTGATCTTCCAGCTGCGATTTTTTTCATGAATCGTGGTGTTTATTGCCTCACAGAGCAGTCTTTATGTTCGTTACATCTAAAAGAAATAGAAGATAAGGGCGTTAAAGTGTTCGCCTGCAAGACATGTGTTGACCACTATAACGTAGAAAATGAGCTTGCGGCTGGAGAAATTTCAGGAATGGCACATTTTGTAGAACTATCTGCTACATATGAAGTTATTACGATTGCATAATATATAAGAATTTTAATAGCTTTTACCACATTCGATGCTGAGATTGGATGTAGTTGATTTCCGCTCCAGGTTGCTCGCTTTCCGCGGGGCGAACGGTGAGCCACCTGTCTAGTTGCAGTGACTAGCCCCTCGAGGTCAAAAGTTAAACAGTCAAGAAGGCAAAGTTCGCCTTCATAGCTGTTCAACTTTTGCTTGTCGGGGCTGAACGAGCCACTTCCACTTTTCGGACTGCCGCTTTGCGCCACTAAGTGTCTCACCTGCCCACCTGTCCTAGCCAAGAGTCTCGCACCTTCCACTCCAATCAACTTGCAATGAAGTGAAGAAAAAATTCAAGGGCAACAATCCTCGAGCAAAAAAGAAGATGATCTACTTCCCATCTTCTTTTTTCTTCTAATTAATGTGACATAAAAAATACGTACACCTAACGAGCGGTGTACGCTTTTTTAGTTTTATCTTTTTTCTTCTCGTATGATTCTCTTTTCTCTAGTCGTTGCTTCGTCTCGGATAACTGGTTCTTCTCTAATAACTGTTTCACGATGAACGTGATCTGCTTTTCTTACTGAGAATAGCCTTTTCAGCAGCATGCCAACTACCCCATACACAATAATGGCAACAATCGTGGACAATTCGATCAGAAATCCATTGGCTAGTTCGATGTTTGGGAAAATCGCTGCAAATGGTAAAAGAAGCGGTTGGCTCAGTCCGTATATGAGCTGTGTGAAAGCTGCTCCTTCATTTGCATTAAACAGTTGAAAAATAAAACGTAAAATTAAGATTAGTTGAATGATACCGACTATGAATGAAATAATTGTGGCTGGAACGGAACGCCTCATCGCAATTCCCTCATTTCATTAGATTTGCTACTAAACATACCCTTCTTTTCACAACATTAAGCATGCTCAATCGGTTTATTACTTTGGTCATACTGACATAGCCATTTCTCCGTAAAATCCACCAGTTCTTTTTGTGGAATCAATCGACAATCAGCCTTCCCTACTCTTCCTTTTCTGACAGGATAACTATTTTGCTCGTAAACCTCTCCAATCTCTTCGAACAATTCTTCTCGGTAAGAAATTTGAGTGAACGACTTCCATACTCTTTTTCCATCGCTAAATAGTGGTCCTGCATTTTGTTCTGTACTCGGTGACGGTACGCGATGTTCGGCTAAGTGCATGGAGGTATTCGAATCATAGCCCACACCTAGCAGAAGAACATGACCCTGAAGTTCATAAACTCTCCCAAGAGGTGACTGTTCACCTAAACCAAAATCCACTGAATGATCGTTTATGATCGTTTCTTTATTTTTCCCCCATGCGGCAAAAGATTCTGTTGGATGATTGCTTCTTAGAACACCTGGAAACGTGCGAAACGCTTCTACAATCGCTCCCATAAAATATGTCGGTGTTACAGCTGGATCAAACGCAGGCATCTCTTCTATGATTGTCGGCCACCAATCCTTTGGAACCGGTGGATTCAGCCATCCTGCCGGATCAGAATAATGAGCCGTATGTGTAGGCATTACCAATGTTCCTTTTTCTGTAATAACGTCCATTAACGCTTGTACAACTGCAACAGGTCCTCCTACAACCCAACCTAGTGACTTCAAGCTAGAGTGAACGATAACGGTCATTCCTTTTCTCAATCCTAATGATCTAAGATCCTCTGCTAAAGTAACCCTCGTTTTTGGATAATCTGTATGTAATTCAATACTACTCACGCTTCTCACAACCTTCAGCTTCTTATGTACCCTCATTATACCAAAAAGAAATGGAATACTTTGGTTATGATTGTTTTTGATTATTTTTGGTTGTTTGTGATTGAAAAATGTAAGGGCTTACGTTACAATGATGTCAAAGATAGAGAACATTTGGAGGTGTCAGGATGCTTACACCTGAAAGACATCGTAAGATTATTGAAGTATTAGGCGAAAAGTCAGTTGTTACCATACAAGAACTCGTAGAAGCAACAGCGTCCTCTGAATCAACAATTCGCAGAGATCTAAGTCAGTTGCAGAGAGAAAAAAAGTTAAAACGCGTACATGGTGGAGCATCACTTACTCACCAAAAAAGCGAAGAACTGAGCGTTTTTGAAAAATCCGAGAGAAACGCATTAGAAAAAGAAAAAATTGCACAATTTGCTTGTGATTTAGTCGAGACTGGAGATTGCATCTATCTCGATGCAGGCACTACAACACTAAGGATGATTCCTCATCTAAAGAATAAAGAGATCACAGTTGTAACGAATGCCATCTCCCACCTTGAAGCGTTAAGTGAACACGAGATTAAAACGTACTTAATAGGCGGGCTCGTTAAATCTAAAACGAAAGCACTTGTGGGAAGCAGTGCGATAAAAAGTTTAAGTGCCTATCGTTTCGACAAGGTGTTCCTTGGAATGAACGGCATTCACATCGAAGCTGGTTTCACTACACCCGATCCGGAAGAAGCCGCAGTAAAAGGATTAGCGATCTCTCTTTCACAAAAAGCATTCATATTAGCTGATCATACGAAGTTTCATGAGACTTCGTTTTCAAAAGTAGCAGAATTAAGTGAGGCGATCATCATAACGGACGATATTGATGATGACGTCATCTATGATTTTCAAGACAAGACAGAAATAAAGGTTGTGACATCATGATTTATACTTGCACACTAAATCCGTCCATTGATTATGTAGCTCGAGTGGAGGATTTTAAAGAAGGACAGTTAAACCGTACGTCAGATACTTTTGTTTATCCCGGAGGAAAAGGAATCAACGTTTCACGAGTTCTGAAACACCTTGGGATTGAAAGTACTGCACTTGGTTTCACTGGTGGTTTTACAGGTTCTTTTATTAAAGACTTTTTAACACAAGATAACATTCAGCATGATTTTATAGAGGTTTCAGAAGTTACAAGAATTAATGTAAAGCTCAAATCTCACAAAGAAACGGAGATTAATGGTCACGGGCCTGTAATCTCTTTAGAAAATCAACAGGATTTACTTCAAAAAATCAATAAAATGAAGAAAGGTGATTTCCTTCTTCTTGCAGGAAGCATTCCTCCATCGATTTCAGATGATTTTTATGCCGATATTGCTAAGAGGTGTAAGGACAAAGGAGTTCATGTTGTCATTGATGCGGCTGGAGAAGCACTTCTTAAGACCTTAAAGTATCAGCCATTCTTGATTAAACCCAACCACCATGAACTTGGGGAACTTTTTCAAACAAACGTTCACAGTAAAGAAGATGCTATTTTTTATGGCAAAAAGCTATTGGAAGCCGGTGTACAGAATGTCATCGTTTCGATGGCTGGAGATGGAGCGATCTTTCTCAACCAAGATACCGTTCTGTTATCAAACGTACCGGTTGGAACCGTTAAAAATTCAGTAGGTGCTGGTGATTCTGTTGTAGCCGGGTTTCTTTCTCAAGTTACTCTAGAACGCGACTTCACTACCGCGTTCCAATATGGAGTTGCTGCAGGAAGTGCTACTGCTTTTTCAGAAGATCTCTGCACATTAGAACAAGTAGAATCTTTACGAAAACAAATCGTAATAGAAGAAATACGGTAATAAGGAGGAATAAAAATGAAAATTACAGATGTATTAACTAGAGATACAATCTTACTAAACTTACAGTCTCAATCAAAAGAAGACGTCATAGATGAACTGATTGAAAAACTCTATTCAGCTGGAAAACTGAATGATAAAAAAGCATATAAAGAAGCTATATTAGCAAGAGAAAACCAAAGTACGACGGGAATCGGTGAAGGAATAGCCATACCACACGCAAAAACGAATGCGGTTAGCGAACCTGCCATCGCTTTCGGTCGTTCAACAGATGGCATCGATTATGAATCCTTGGATGGCCAGAACGCACATCTTTTCTTTATGATCGCCGCTTATGAAGGCGCTAACAACGATCATTTAGCGACACTTTCCAGACTTTCTAGCTTTTTAATGGACCCTAACTTTAGAAAAAGTCTTGAATCCGCAGCAACGGAAAACGAAATTTTAGATGCGATAGATACAAAAGAAAAAGAGATGGAGAAAGAAGAAAACCCTACCTCTTCTTCTTCGAAGCAAAAAATACTAGCCGTTACAGCTTGCCCAACAGGCATTGCTCATACGTACATGGCAGCTGATGCACTAAAAGCAAAAGCGAAGGAAATAGACGTTCATTTAAAAGTTGAAACAAATGGTTCGAGCGGAATTAAAAATGCTCTTACGAAAGAGGATATTGAAGAAGCTCATGCGATTATAGTCGCTGCAGATAAACAAGTTGAGATGGAACGCTTTAACGGCAAACACGTGATTCAAGTTCCAGTAGCCCAAGGAATCCGAAAGCCTCAACAGCTCATTCAGCAAGCGTTAGATCAAGACGCTCCCGTTTATAAAAGTGACGGAGAAACATCGAATGTTGATGAAAAGAAAGCCGCTTCACCAGGAAGATCTGGGTTTTATAAACACTTGATGAGCGGTGTGTCCAACATGCTTCCCTTCGTTGTTGGTGGAGGAATCCTAATTGCCATCTCGTTTATTTTCGGGATTAATGCAGCTGATCCGAAAGATCCTTCTTATCATCCGATCGCTGAAGCGCTGAGCACGATAGGTGGCGGTAACGCGTTTGCTCTTATGATTCCTGTTTTAGCAGGTTTTATTGCGATGAGTATCGCGGACCGGCCTGGATTTGCGCCAGGTATGGTCGGAGGATTTATGGCCGCTTCGGGCGGAGCTGGTTTCCTTGGCGGACTGATCGCTGGTTTCTTAGCAGGATATTTAGTTCTCGGATTAAAAAAGTTGTTTAGCAGCTTGCCTCAATCACTAGAAGGGATCAAACCTGTTCTTCTTTATCCTTTATTCGGCATCCTTCTCACCGGGCTGATCATGATGTTCATTGTGATTGAACCCGTGAAAGCATTGAACGACGCATTAACGTTGTGGTTAAAAGGGATGGGAACTGGAAATCTTGTATTCTTAGGTTTAATTTTAGGTGGAATGATGGCTGTGGATATGGGTGGACCTATCAATAAAGCGGCTTTCACATTCGGTATTGCGATGATCGATGCAGGTAACTTCGCACCACATGCCGCCATTATGGCCGGTGGTATGGTGCCACCGCTAGGTCTCGCACTATCAACAACATTATTCAAAAAGAAATATACAAAAGCAGAGCGAGAAGCTGGGAAAACAAATTACATTATGGGAGCTTCATTTATTACAGAAGGTGCTATCCCATTCGCTGCTGCCGATCCTGGTCGTGTAATCCCTGCCGCTGTTATAGGTTCCGCTGTAGCTGGTGCGTTATCTATGGTATTCGGGATTGGACTTCCAGCTCCACATGGAGGAGCATTCGTTATTCCAATCGTGAACGGAAATCCATTGCTATATGTATTAGCGATTCTAATCGGTTCAGTCGTTACCGCTTTTATCGCTGGTATCCTGAAAAAAGAAGTTCAAGAAGACAAAAAAGAACTCGCAGCTTGATGTGAGGCAATAACTTGAAACAGAAAAAGGATAAAACTAACTCGCCATGACGAGAAGTTTTATCCTTTTTCTTATGTGATGTTTTATTAACTAAATCAATATACTCATCCTAAAACCGTTCCGTTATCAATTAGAGGTTTAGCAAAAGGTTGTTTTTATGTTTTTCTCTTCATATGCAAGTTGATTGTAGCGCAAGGTGCGAGACTCCTATGGGACGAGCGGTCAGACCGAAAAGTGGAAGTGGCTCGTTCAGCCCCGACAAGCAAAAGGTGAATGGGCTAGGAAGGCGCTTTTTGCCTTTATGACCATTTAACTTTTGACCTCGAGGGGCTAGCCACTGCAACTAGACAGGTGAGACCCTTAAGGGCGCAAAGCGGCAGTCAGAAAAAGTGGAAGTGACTCGTTCAGCCCCGACAAGCAAAAGTTGAATGGGCTGTGAAGGCGCACTTTGCCTTCTTGACCGTTTAACTTTTGACCTCGAGGGGCTAGTCACTGCAACTAGACAAGGGCTCACCGGTCGCCCCATGGAAAGCGAGCAACCTGGAGCGGAGATCAACTACTATTAGAGCTACTAAGTAAATTGAAACAGCTTTTTAGTTTGATAATTAAACTTCTCTCGGAATCCATTCACCAAGAAGCTCACCCATCTTAACCTTGCCTTTTTTCCCAGTGAACTTCAAAGCCCCTTTTGGAATACACAAAACGACAGTAGAACCAAACGAGAAATACCCAAAAGAATCTCCTCTTTTTACAACAGACTCATGATTCGTACGTTCAATCGTATTTACATTCAAAGCACCTACCATAACATGTGCAAGAGGTTGTCCACTTGCATTCATTCCAGTAACTAATCTGTAATTACGTGTTAATGGTCGAAGTCCATGACGTAATCCAAGTTCATTGACTGGGGCAGCTTCTCTTCCTAGTGTGTAAACAGACTCAACTTCAGCATCAACTGGAACATGAACTTGATGGTAATCTGTCGGACTTAAATAAAAAACAAATACTTGTCCCCCGCTGTATTTCTTCGCTTCTGATTCAGAACCTAACAATTCAGCAACCGTATATTCTTGTCCTTTTACAGTAAAACGGCTCTCTTCTGTAAGATGATCGACCACGGATAACACAGCGTCACAAGGACTAACAAATGCATGAGCTTCTGATGGAACAGGGCGAGCATCTGGTCTTAGATCACGGATGAAAACATCGTGAAGAGAATGATATTCTTTAAGCTCACGAGTCGCTTCGTTAATGTTTATTTTATATAGTTTCACGAATGAAGGAATGAAAGGTTTACTTGCTTTAGATTGTGCGAATTTTTTTAGTGAACGTGCCACAACTGGATGGCCGTTCAATTCAAAGAGATTTCGATAAAATTTGGTCATGTTCATGTTCTATCACCTAACTTTAATTTAATATGAATGTTATCATTATTGATAATGGTTTTTATGTTTGGGATTTTTTTGATATACATACAGTATAAAGCATCCAGCTAAATATATCAGCGTTTCCTCTTTTTAACTTTTCTTCTTAGGTTCAGGCACTAACATCTGAACAAGTTTAACCTTCTTTTTATGTTTTAAAGGTCTGTTTGGCACATATTTGCCGATGAGTTCTTGCATTCCCTGACTCAGTTCTTCCCACTCTTCATCATTTAGATAAAGATCCAACTGATTATAACCGAAAATATCTGTTTTAAGATCCGTGTTGCCGTTAAAGTAAGCTTCCACTTCGCCAGTTACACTGGATACAAACGTCATAAACATTTTCATATGCTCTTCTTTAGACAAATTGGCTGCCTCTTCGGCGGTTATATATGTTGAGTTTTGATTCATAGCATATGTCCGCTCTATAGCACCACGTATTTTTTTTTCTTTAACCACATAAATGATCTCATTCTTACTAAGAAGATTTAAATGTCTGTATAGTGTGGCTTGAGGAACTTCAGATACCCATTTCTTTAGTTCCACTACGGTAGCCGGACCTTTTGAGAGGTGTTGTATAATCTTCATTCGAACAGGATGCAAAATAAAATCTGCTTTGCTTTGCATGATACAGAATCATCCTTTTTTATTATTGTTATCGATAATGATAATATTTTAGCTTATATTTGTCAAAAGAAAGAGAAGCATCCTAAAAAGATGCTTCTCAAATGTTTTCTATATCATTATGCAGCTGTATGATCATTTTCTAATGAATTCGTTTTTTTTTGACCGATACTCCAACCTGTGTAAGCAAGAAGTAATGTAAACATTGGAGACAGCCATAAGAATAATGCATATGGGATATAATCGATAACCGATACACCTAGTGTTGATGCAAAGAATGCACCACTCACGCTCCAAGGAACGAGTGGGTTCACAAGTGTACCTCCATCTTCTACCGTTCTAGATAAGTTCTTTAATGGAACTCCAGATTTAATATATGCGTCCTTCAACGCCTGACCAGGTAACAAGATGGAAAGGTACATTTCGCCTGCTAGTAAATTGATTCCTATTGAAGATGCTAGGGTAGTTGCAATTAGCTTGCTCGCTTCTTGAGCTGTGTTTTTTATAGCTCCAAACAATAGATCAAACATCCCTAACGCTTGGATGACTCCACCCAATCCTAATGCAATCAGTACAAGTGAAATCGACCACATCATAGACATCAATCCACCTTTATTAACGATGGTATCTACTGTTTCATTCCCTGTCTGAGTTTGCAGACCATTTTGCATAGTATTAATAACTTTTTGCAATGTCAGGTCTGGTACTAAGAAAAAACCTACGATGATTGACACCGTTACACCAGCTAAAAGAATAGGTATGATCGGCAGTTTACGAAACGCCAAAACGAGTACAACAACTGGTGAAATTAGAGTTAATAGATGAATTGGGAACTCACTTGAAAGCACTGACTGAATCTCTTTAATTTCTTGAAGATTCGCATTGCCTCCACTTCCACCAAGTACGAAAAAGGCAATAGCAGTCAGGATGAATGCCGGAACCGTTGTCCACATCATGTGTCGAATGTGTTCAAACATATTTACGCCAACGACTCCTGGTGCAAAGTTTGTTGAGTCAGACAATGGGGACATTTTGTCGCCGAAACATGCTCCAGAGACGATAGCTCCTGCAGCTAATGCTGGATTGACTCCAAGCACGTGACTGATGCCCATCAATGCCACACCTACTGTACCAACAGTTGTAAAAGAACTTCCTGTAAAAGAAGAAACAATAACAGTAATGATAAGGGCACTTACTGCAAACCATTCAGGCTGAATGATATCCATTCCGTAAAATAATAATGTAGGAACTGTTCCACTTAACATCCAGCTTGCTATAACAAGTCCAACTGTTAAAAGAATCATGATCGGCTGCAATCCAGCTATGATACCATTATATATTCCTTTTTCTATCGTCTTCCATTGTGCTCCAAAAGCTACTCCTACTGCTCCCAACAAAATCAGGCAGGCTAACAATGGAATATGCGGTTCAACTTTTATATACACGAGACTCGTGAACATTACAGCAAAAATCATTGTAAACAATCCAAGAGCCACCGGTAATTTCATTTCTTTTTTCATGTAAATCTCTCCGTTCATCTTCTTACACTTATTTACTTAAACGCTTTTACGCGTTGAAGCGTGTTAGCAACTGTTATAATACTAACGAACTTTACAGAAGCTGTCAACATTACAGACATGGTAAATTAAAGAAAAGAACGTTATGGAAGCTGATCAGATGAATAGGATTAGAAGTTCGGTAAAAGCATTGATCATTCATGATCATCATGTTTTAACGATAAAAAAAGGAAATGAAGATGAAGCGAAATATGTTATACCAGGTGGAGGACAGGAGTTTAATGAAACTTTATCTGACGCAGTGATCAGAGAATGCTTGGAAGAGCTTGGCGTACAGGTAGAAGTTGGTCCATTGTTATGGGTTCGAGAGTTTATTAGCAAAAATCACGTTGAGAATCAAAAAGATGAGGACCGAATACATATTGTAGAGCACATATTCGAAGCTTTCTTAGAGAAGGTTCCAAAACACTTTCAGCCGCTTTCTCCAGATTCTACTCAATTAGAAATCCAGTGGCTCCCTATCGATTGGCTATCAGAATATAATTATTATCCCCGAGAGATTATTCCACTGATTCAAGAGAAAAGTCAGTCGAAAGACACTGAAATTACTTATGTTGGAGATATAAATTAGATTTTAAAAAGAAACTCTAAAAGGGGGAGTTTGTTATGTGGTGGTTGTTGCTTTTTACCGTCCTAATTTTAGTTTTTGCTTTTATCATAGATTACAGAAAAAAGAAAAGAAATGATAATCATAGCCATAGTGTCGACCCTAGCGTAAGGCAAGGTGAAGTAGGCAGCAATTGGAATAGCGGTGATGGTCCAAATGGATTATAGAAAATGAAAAAACGCAGAGGTTATTCATTTCCTCTGCGTTTTCATGTGTTTT
This sequence comes from Fictibacillus nanhaiensis, assembly GCF_049537595.1. Classification (GTDB taxonomy): domain Bacteria; phylum Bacillota; class Bacilli; order Bacillales; family Fictibacillaceae; genus Fictibacillus; species Fictibacillus nanhaiensis_F. Next base: position 197,258 of record NZ_JBMULM010000003.1, on the reverse strand, counting down.
TTACTGCTTCATATATTCATCTTCCCCGTCTTGCAAAATCGACAAATCGGAAACGATCTAGTCGGTGACGAGATTCTGTGTATTGAAAGAGGCTCGCATCTTCTAGATACACATAGTTTTTAACGACAACAATATGTTTGAAATGATCAAGATCCAACAACTCTTTATCTTCTTCCGTACAATCTTCAACGACAATTTCTTTTTTTGCAAAACTGATCTTCAAGCCTAAATCATTCTCTAAATAAGCGTAGATAGATTGTTCCGCAATTTCTCTAGTGAGTTTTGGTACGTACTTTTTTAAAAAATAATCTTTGTCCAAAATGATCGTCTCTCCGTCAAGCTGTCGGGAACGAATCACTTTCCAAGTAAGTTCTTCATGTTCTGTCTGGAGCTGCTGTTGAAGAAACTCATCCGGCTCGATCAAACCAAATTCGTGAACAGTCGTTACACTGTTCTTTCCCATAGACTCTGACAACTCTTGAAAACTTACTAGACCCGAAACAGGAAAGCTAAATTTGTTTGTCTCTAGAACGATCGATCCTCTACCACGAATTTTTTGTATGAAACCATTTTGCGATAGGAGGTTTAGAGCCTTTCTTACCGTTTCTCTCGATGTCTCGTATTGGTCTGCTAAATCATGTTCGGATGGAAGCTGCGTATTAGCTCTTATGACACCCTCTTGAATTTGTGTAGATATTTCTTGATAGATCTCTTGAAATTTATTTTTTCTCATCATATTCACCATACATAGTGTAGCATTATTTTTTTAAGTGAAAAACGACAGATTCGTAAGGTCGTAATGAGAAGGAAGAAAAATCTTCTGGTGTTTCTTCATAGTTACTAATTAATACTTCTCCTGATAGACCTGTAAGATCGATGGATTTTGGCAATGTGAAATCTGTACTCTTACCATAAAAATTATTCAAGACAAGAAGTTTTTCCCCATTATCAGCGTTTCGGATATAAGCGAAAATTTCAGGATGATCTTCAAGAATCAATTGATAATCGCCATATGTGATGACATCTAGTTCTTTTCTCAGTCTATTGAGCTTTTGATAATGATAGAAAATAGAATTTTCATCATTTACGGCTGCCTCAGCATTAATTTCTTTAAAGTTTGACGCAACTGGTATCCAAGGTTCCCCTGTAGTAAAACCAGCATTTTCACTATCATTCCATTGAACAGGTGTACGAGAATTATCACGTGATTTATGCTTTAGAATCTCTAGAACTTCCTTTTCTGTATATCCTTCTTCTTTCAATAAATTGAACATGTTTAACGACTCTACATCACGGTACTGATCAATCTTTGTGAACTTAGGGTTTGTCATCCCAAACTCTTCGCCTTGATAAATATAAGGTGTGCCCTGCATCATATGAATCGTAGTTGCAAGCATTTTTGCGGATTGTACACGGTATTCCCCATCATCACCGTAACGTGATACAATTCGCGGCTGGTCGTGGTTACACCAAAATAACGCGTTCCATCCACCACCTTTATGCATCTCCACTTGCCAAGTTGAAAGAATTTCTTTTAATTTTTGAAAATCAAAATCAGCGATACTCCATTTCTCACCGTTCGGATAATCGACTTTTAAGTGATGAAAATTGAAAGTCATGCTTAATTCGTTTCGCTCTGGATTCGTATACTTGATGCAATTGTCGATCGTTGTGGATGACATCTCACCTACTGTGAGGACATCATATTTTGAAAACACTTCCTTGTTCATCTCTTGCATAAATTCGTGCACGCGCGGTCCATCTGTATAGAATTTCCGTCCGTCTCCTGGTGCTATAGAGCCATCATCAGTAGGGAAATCTTGGTTTTTTGAAATCAGGTTAATAACATCTAAACGGAAGCCATCTACCCCTTTTTCAAACCAATAGTTCATCATCTCGTAAACTCTTTGACGAACTTCTGTGTTTTCCCAGTTCAGATCAGCTTGTGTAACATCAAATAAGTGGAGGTAGTATTGACCCGTTTCCTCATCACGTTTCCAAGCGGATCCACCAAATTTTGAAACCCAATTTGAAGGCTCCTCACCTTCGACAGAATCTTTCCAAATATAAAAATCACGATATGGATTATCTTTTGACAGTCGTGACTGTTGAAACCATTCATGCTCTGTACTTGTATGGTTCACTACGATATCCATAATGATCTTCAGATCTCTTTCGTGTGCCTCTTGAAGCAGACGATCAAAGTCTTCCATCGTTCCAAAATCTTCAAAGATTTTGTAATAGTCCCGGATGTCATATCCGTTGTCTCGTTGAGGAGAGTCATAGATTGGAGTTAGCCATAAAACGTCTACTCCTAAATCTTTTAGATAATCTAACTTCTCAATGATTCCGTCAATATCGCCTGTTCCGTTCCCAGTCGTATCATTAAAGCTCTTTGGATAAATCTGATACACAACGGAGCGTTTCCACCAAGGTTCCTTCTTCATACTTTCACCGCCAAATATATTTTAGTAATGAAAACAACCGGAAAAGAATATTGCCATTCCGGTCGTTTTGTTTAATTGTCTTACTTCGATTTTTTTACTTTTGCATAAAGGTATGTTAATACAAACGGTACGACGAGTACGATTCCCATTCCAATAAAGAATGAACCCCAGCTTCCTGGCAAGATGGAAAGGAATCCTGGAATACCGCCTACTCCAATGGATGACGCACGAACGCCGGCAACTGTAATGACAATCCCAGCGATAGCAGAACCAATCATCGCGAAGATGAACGGATAACGGAAGCGTAAGTTCACTCCAAACATCGCTGGCTCGGTGATTCCAAGATATGCTGATAATGCTGACGTTCCAGCGAGCCCTTTAAGCTTTTCATCACGTGTTGCCATAAACATCGCAAGTGCTGCAGAACCTTGTGCAATGTTTGATAGTGCAAGCATCGGCCAAAGAAAAGTACCACCTGTGTTAGAAATAAGCTGCAGGTCAACTGCTAAGAACGTATGATGCATTCCTGTAACAACGAGCAGGGAGTAGAAACCACCATAGATCAACCCGCCTAACCATGCAAAGTTATCAAAGATTGATACGAAAAAGTCCGTAATGCTATTACCGATCGTAAACGTGATCGGTCCGATAACGATAAACGCTAAAAATCCTGTTACTAATAGAGTGATTGGTGCTACCAATAATAGTTGCAAGGCATCTGGAATACGTTTTTTCAAGAATAGCTCTATTTTAGCTAAGAAGTAAGAAGCGATTAGAACCGGTAACACTTGACCTTGATAACCTACTTTTTCAATTGGTAGACCGAACAGATTCCACGTTGGAATATCCTTTGTTTTACCATAATCCCATGCGTTCAAAAGATCTGGATGGACAAGCATCAGTCCAAGAACGATACCAAGCAATGGACTTCCACCAAACTTTTTAACCGCTGACCAACCGATTAGACCAGGTAAGAACACGAAAGCCGTATTCGCGATCAAGTTGATCATTCCAGCTAGATCAGCCCAGTTCTGATGAACATCAATAAATGATTTCTTATCATAAAAAATGTCGGGGCCAGTCAGAATGTTGTTGATCCCCATCAATAGACCTGCCGTTACGATTGCAGGAAGAATCGGGATAAAAATATCTGCTAAAGCTTTTATCGCTCTTTGTAGCGGATTCAGCTTCTTACTCGCCTCATCCTTGATATCTTCTTTTGACGCCCGCCCTGTACCTGTAATATCGATGAACTCGTTGTATACCTTATCAACCGTTCCTTGCCCAATCACGACTTGATATTGACCGTTTGTAGAAAAAGAACCTTTTACAAGGTCAATGTTCTCTAAAGCCTTCTCGTCTACTTTCCCCTCGTCTTTAAGAGCAAGTCGAAGGCGTGTCACACAGTGAGTGGCTGCTGATATATTATCTTTACCGCCGAGAGCTTCGACGATTTGTTCAGCTGTTTCGCGTATTTTGCTCATTCTGTTCCCTCCTAGAAACCGTTTCCATTTCACTTGATAAAAAAAGCCATATATCTCTATACCCTTAACTATCAGTTGATGAAAACTTGTTCGCCCTTTTAATGTGTCTAAGCGTTTTCATAAAAACTATACTTGTATATACATCTTACAAAAATAATTTAACCTGTATATACAAATATGTCAATCACTTCGATTACTTGGGGAAATTTACCTTAGTCAGCTACTTTTTCTTTTCTCCTTATTTTTTGCTATAATCTGTTACATATAGAGAAACGAGAATAAAGGAGATTTTATGATGTCACCTAAAAAAGCACTTACGATTGCAGGATCAGATACAAGCGGTGGAGCTGGTATTCAAGCTGATTTAAAAACTTTTCAGGAGCTAGGCGTTTACGGTATGACGGCTCTAAATGTTGTGGTTGCCCAAGACCCACATCGTGAATGGTTTCATGAAGTATTCTTGCTTCCAAACGATCTATTCAAAGCACAATTAGAAACGGTTGTTTCTGGAATTGGTGTTGATGCATTAAAGACTGGCATGCTTGCATCCGTGGACGCTATCCAGATAACAGCAGATCTCATTGAAAAACACAATCTTCAAAACGTTGTAGTAGACCCTGTTATGGTTTGTAAAGGCGCAGAACCTCTACACCCTGAACTTGCTAGTACCCTTCAAAATGTTTTGGTACCTAAAGCGACTGTTGTAACGCCAAATCTATTCGAAGCTGCACAACTTGCTGGTATGGAACCGATCACAACAGTTGAACAGATGATGGAAGCTGCTCATAAGATTCAAGCTAATGGCGCAAAGTATGTAATCGTTAAAGGCGGCGCAAAACTTGAACACGAAAATGCCGTTGACGTTCTTTATGATGGACAAGAGTTTGAAGTTTTAGAATCTGAAAGAATTGAAACAACGTGGACGCACGGTGCAGGATGCACGTTCTCCGCAGCGATTACAGCAGAACTTGCTAAAGGAAAGCCAGTACGAGAAGCCATTCTAACGGCAAAAGATTTCATTACAGAAGCCATAGCAGCAGGGTTCGAAATCAACCAATACGTAGGACCAACATGGCATGGTGCTTACCGTGATAAATTAAGCAAATAATTTTTAGTGAAGACTGATCATCTTTGATCGGTCTTTTTTGTTGAATATAGGATTTAAGCTTTCTAATACAAATTCCTGGTACTGTCCTGTGTAAAAAGAAGCTCCTGAAGCTGAAAATCAACCTCTCTTAATATTCAGTTTTACCAAAACAAATTCTTATAAGATTTGGGCTGAATTTTCTCCCATGCCAAGGTGATTGGAGCGCAAGGTGCGAGACTCCTGCGGGACGAGCGGTCAGGTGAGACCCCTTAGGTCGCAGAGCGGCAAGGGGGCTCACCGCACGCCCCGCGGAAAGCGAAGCACCTGGAGCGGAAATCAACTACTTTCACAAACGTGCACCACAGACATGCATATCAGCTTTCTAAAATTGATAGGCATATCATACACGTTATTTACGAATTTGAATTATAATAAGTACATCTATTCAGCACTGGAGTGTGAAGGTATGCAGCTCATACAAACCAACGAAGTCCAGCAAACACTGGATCAGCTTATTGGAAAAGAACTTTATCTACATTTAGAAACAACCAATGGCGCATATGCCAATCATAATAACGAGAGTGTATTAACCGTTAACGCATATATTCGAAATGGTAAAGTAACACCTTTATCAGGAAAAATCATGGGGAACGGCCCATATCGTGTTGGCTTAAAAATTGAGCTAGGGTGGATTTATGCAGAAGGTTTAACACATTGGGAAATCGACAATGAGGGAAGATTACTGATGGCAGGTCATGATGCGGAAGGCCGCCTTGCCGTAGCTCTTCAACTGAGCTCTTCCCCATTTGATGTATAAGGAGGTTATATAAATGGATGATCATTTACTCGTGATCTTCCCCCACCCAGACGATGAAGCATTCGGGGTGTCCGGGACTATTGCTCAACATACAAAAAAGGGATTACCTGTTACTTATATCTGTTTAACGCTCGGTCAGATGGGCAGAAATATGGGAAATCCACCATTTGCTACGCGTGAATCGCTTCCACTTATTCGCCAAAAAGAGCTTAAAGATGCCTGTGACGCGGTAGGTATCCAAGATCTTCGACAGTTTGGATTACGCGATAAAACGGTAGAATTTGAAGATGAAAAATTTTTAGCTGATCAATTCTTAGCCGTTATTGATGAGGTAAAACCTACACGTCTCATCACTTTTTATCCAGGATATAGCGTACATCCTGATCATGAGGCTACTGCGAGAGCGGTTGTGCGTGCAGTAGGAAGCATGCCGGAGATGGATCGTCCCGAACTCTTATGTGTTGCTTTTGCAAAAAATTCTGAGGAAGACCTAGGAGCTCCACATGTTGTGACAGACATTTCTGATGTTTTTGAGGAAAAAATGAACTGCATCAAAGCACATCGATCTCAAACACAATGGCTAGTCGATAGCGTTGATAAAGATCCCGCTATGCTTGCTTGGGTAAAAAATGAAAGATTTTGGCGTTATCCTTTATAAAGAATGAAAGTTTAATTAACCCATAGCCTATCTAGGCTATGGGTTAATTTTTTGGGGTAAATACTTGAATTTTCAAAAAAATGTACAAATCCATGTAGCATTTTCCTGATATTGTGGTATACTAATTGTAACAAATCGTTCACAATTTAGACGCTAATTCGTCATAATTGTAAGCGTAAACAATACTTCAAGGGGTTGATTAGTAATGGATGTTTTTATGGTTTACTTATTTGTAGCGACTGCCACGCCATTATTTTTATGGAATGATAGTCGTAAGTTAGCCTTATGGCAAACGCCGTTCATCGCCCTTTTATGGACTTACGTTGTGTTATTCATGGCTAATGATAGCTTAAGCTTATTCGTACACAGTTTCTTCATCACCGTATTCATCGCAAATGTTGTTTTTGCTCATTATGCAGCATACATCGTATGGGGCCGTCCATATTTGGCGAAACGAAAGATGGAAAAAGCAAAATAATAAATTAAACTTTCATCCCCTCTATTATAAGAGGGGTTTTTGCATTTATTGGAATTTTTCCTCATTCGAATTTTCTGATATACACTTCCATATCACATCCTCACACCCCCTCATCTCCTATGACCTAAATATCCCGCTTTTCTTCTGTTTTCTTCTCTTTTTGCTTGTTTTCTGCACTATCTCACCATTACCTGTTGTGTTTAAATCTCACCATGTTATACTCGTTACCGTTGAAATTCTGAACGGAAAATATGTTGTTATAACTTACAAAACAGGAGTGATTTTCTAAAGATATGATAATAAACGAATCAAAAAACAAGCGTATTGTAATTAAAATTGGATCTAGTTCTTTAACAAGTAGACTTGGCGATATTAGCAGACATAAATTAGAGCGTCTCGTTGATGAAGTTGTTAAATTAAAAGACGACGGCCACGAGGTGTTACTTGTATCATCAGGTGCAGTGGCAGCAGGATATAGACGTTTAGGTTGCTTGAATCGCCCTACTTCCCTGGCTGAAAAGCAAGCAGCTGCATCGATCGGACAAGGTTTGTTAATGGAATCTTATTCAGAACGTTTTATCTCTCACGGTTATACCGCTTCACAGATTTTAATTACGAGAAGTGACTTTTCCGACCGTGATCGTTATCATAATGCTCGAAATACGATTAACGTTCTTTTAGATCGCGGAATCATACCAATCGTAAATGAAAATGACACAGTTACAGTAGAGAGACTTAAGTTTGGTGACAACGACACGCTTTCGGCAAAAGTGGCAGGACTTGTTGATGCTGATCAGCTTATCATCCTTTCTGATATCGATGGGCTTTACACAGATGATCCTCGTAAAAACCCTGATGCAAAGCTTTTAACAAAAGTTAGTGAAATCACACCAGAGATCGAAGAATCCGCAGGAGAACCTGGAAGTGCGGTAGGTACTGGCGGCATGCGTTCAAAGATCGATGCATTTAAGATTGCAATGGCTTCTGGAATTTCATCTTTCCTTGGCAACGCAACTTCACCAGATATCATTCACAAAGCCGTTATCGGTAAGGCCAGAGGAACGTATTTTGTTCCTGGTAAAAATGAATTCAATCTTGATACAAAGCGTCAATGGATTGCTTTCCACTCTGGTCCAGAAGGTGAGATTGTGGTCTCGAATAAAGCGAAGCAAGGTATTGATGAGCTCAAAAGTCTTTATCCTACAGGCATTCGCTACGTAAGTGGTCACTTTAAAAAAGGTTCAGTTGTTCGCATCAAGGATTTAGACGGAAATGAAGTGGGTCTTGGCGTTTCAAATTATTCTTCCAAACAATTAATTAAGATTAAAGGTATCTCGCGTGACGAGCTAGCTGAAGTCGGTCCTGAAGAAGCCATTAATAACAATGATCTAGTCTGCCACACTCGTTTGGCAGTACCTATTCACTAATATAGATTCACGAAAATGTGAGGTTTAAAAATACAAGGAGGCGTTGGATGAGTACTTTTAAAAGTACAACCAAAAATATTGATGTGAAAGATCAAGCAAAGTTAGCACAAGAAGCTTCAAAAAAACTGGCATTACTCAATGAAGAAGATAAAAATGAAGCACTACTGGTGATTGCTGATACGTTAGAAAATGAAACAGGTTTTATTTTAGAACAAAACAAAAAGGATCTAGTTAATGGTGAAAACAATGATTTCTCTGAAGCTTTAATGGATCGTTTGCTCTTAACAAAAGACCGCGTTAAAGAGTTTGCAAACGGACTACGCGAAGTTGTTGAGTTAAAGGATCCTGTAGGGGAAATTCTGTCTGACTGGACACTTGATAACGGATTAAACGTAGAGCAAATTCGTGTACCATTAGGCGTGATCGGTATGATTTATGAAGCACGACCAAACGTAACAGTGGATGCAACAGGACTTGCATTAAAATCAGGAAACGCCATCGTATTAAAAGGCGGATCGAATGCTATACATTCAAACTCAGCAATTGTCTCTGTTATTCATAAAGCATTAAAAGCAACAAAAATTCCAGAAGATGCTGTACAATTTATTGCTTCTACAGATCGCGAAGCAGCGGGTCAATTGTTTACGATGAAAGAACATATTGATGTGTTAATTCCTCGCGGCGGCGGAAATCTGATTAAAACGGTTGTCGAGAATGCTACAGTACCAGTCCTAGAGACCGGTGTCGGCAACTGTCACATCTATGTCGATCAGTTTGCTGATTTGGATAAAGCTCTCTCTATAATGGAGAACGCCAAAACAGATCGACCGGCTGTTTGTAATGCCGCAGAGACGTTTATTTTCCATGAAGCATGGCTGAATGATCATGCTGGTCAAGTTACAGCTCTTTTTGAAAAGTACGATATTGAAGTGCATGGTGATGAAAAAGCAGCAGAGTTATTGCCTGATGTAATACCTGCCAATGAAAAAGATTGGGCTGAAGAATATTTAAGCTTAGCCGTTGCAGTTAAAGTGGTTAGCTCTGTCGAGGAAGCTGTTGCCCATATTGAACGTTATGGCACAAAGCATTCTGAAGCCATCGTAACTGAAAATCCAGAGAATGCCGTTACTTTCTTAAATCGTGTTGATGCTGCTGCTGTATACCATAACGCATCTACGCGCTTTACGGATGGATCAGCCCTAGGATTTGGAGCAGAGATCGGTATATCCACTCAAAAGCTTCATGCTCGTGGTCCAATGGGACTGCCAGCACTAACGACGAGTAAGTATCGTATGACTGGTGACGGACAGGTTAGATAATTATATTGTAAACAGTCCCGTAGTCGGGGCTGTTTTTTTTGTCCTTTTTTGTAGAAATAAAGAAGGTGAAGTTAAGATGGTGAGAGAATGTCTTTAAAAAGGAGGTCGTTTATGTTAGTTAAAGACCGCGAAAAGTCTATAAGGATAAGGAAGCTTGAAGTTATGCAACGACGAGTGATTAAGCTTCACTCCAAATATTTAACCATGGAAGATGAATTAAGCGGTAGGTTAGTCGGCCATCATGGTGAACAGTCGAATGACTACTTTTTAAAACCTTTCCGGGACTTTTCTGTTATGCACGACCTGAGGCTTACAGCGCACGAAAGTTATTTTCAGATCGACACCCTACTTCTCTCCCCTCGTTATCTTTTAAACCTCGAAGTGAAATACATTACGGGAACTTTGGTTTTTGACCATCTCAACCAAGTCATCAGAATAAAGGATGATGGATCCGAAGAGGCTTTTCGAAATCCTATTTTCCAAGTAAAGCGCCAACAATCTCACCTTATTGAATGGATGACAAAAAAACGAATACCTCCAATCCCTGTTCGCTCATTGGTTGTGATGAGCAATCCGAGAACCATTATTAAAGCACCTCCCTCAAATAAAGATGTCCTTCATTACATTACCCATAGTCCCTATTTGCAGGAGAAAATTAACGTGATTGATAAGATGTATACGGACGAGAAGCTGACGCTAAAAGAGGTCAATAAACTCTCCAAGATGCTTGTTCAACATCATGTACCCGAAAATCCTGATCTTCTCAAAAGGTATGGCATTGAAGAAAAAGATATTATCAAAGGCGTTTATTGTACGGAGTGTTTTTATTTGCCGGTTGTGCGAAAAAAAGCTATTTGGCATTGTCCCAAATGTTTGTATAAAAGTAAAGACCTTTTCTTCACTTTCTGATTATATCCTTTTGTTTGGAAAAAGCATAACTAATAAACAGTTATGTGAGTTCCTTTGTCTTTCGTCCAGGCATACAGGAAAGCGACTACTAAATGATATGAATTTACCCCATACAGGTGGAAAGAATGGGAGAGTTTACACACTACCTGACCCTTATTGAGAATCTTAAGGAGCCGATGACAAAAATTTTGATTCGCTCATAAACTTCTCGAATCGCTCATAAACTTCTCGAATCGCTCACAAACTTCCTGAATCGCTCACAAACTTCTCGAATCGCTCATAAACTTTCTGAATCGCTCACAAACTTCCTGAATCGCTCATAAACTTCTCGAATCGCTCATAAACTTCTCGAATCGCTCACAAACTTCTCGAATCGCTCACAAACTTCCTGAATCGCTCACAAACTTCCTGAATCGCTCACAAACTTCTCGAATTGCTCATAAAATTCTCGAATCGCTCACAAACTTCCTGAATCGCTCACAAATCTACAATTTACTAATACAAACACGTATAAAGACCAATAAAACACACAAAAAACCCCTTGCTAAAAGGTCAATCCCTTAGCAAGAGGCTTTAACATACTAGTAAATCTTATTCATGACTCCCATGTTCACCCGAATCATGCTCACTACCTCCACCATGATTCTCATGGTTCTCAGTCTTCGGTGCATGCTGATCTTTATCATGCTTCGCGTGACCTGCTGTCATTACCCAAACTGAACCGATTACGATAACGATCGCAACGAATGCTGCAAAGAGGATGTTACCGATCTGTACACGGCTCGTCAGGTTACTCTTAGTTGAGTTCTCTGTTACGTGCATGAACATCAAGAGTTGAAGAGCAGCTTGCAAGAACGCAAATCCGAAAATAATAATTAAGATCCAAGTTAACGATAAATCTGTTTCTAGTGCAATCCAAAGTGCGAACAATGTGAGCACGATGGATAAAACGAAACCGATTAAATGCTTCCACGGAAAGCCGTGGTGTTCATTAGCTACAGTTTTATTAGCCATGATGCGTCACCATCCCCATCAGATAAACGGCTGTGAAGATAAAGATCCACACTACGTCTAAGAAGTGCCAGTAAAGACTGGTGATGAAAACTTTTGCAGATGTAGCTGGCGTTAAACCACGCTTAGCTACTTGAATCAAGACCATGGTTACCCAGAAGATACCGAACGTTACGTGGGCACCGTGAGTACCAACGAGAACGAAGAATCCTGACCAAGCTGCGCTTGTACCGATGTTTGCACCTTCATGAATGAAGTGTAAGAACTCTTGAATCTCGAAGTAAAGGAATCCTAAACCAAGACCAAGTGTAATCGCCATCCATGTGATCAAACCCTTTACATTGTGACGGCGCATCTCATGCACCGCTAGTCCGCAAGTGAAACTACTTGTTAAGAGCAAGAACGTTTGAATTAATAAACTTTCTACCTCGAACAGTTCACCAAGAGCCGGACCATCAGCAACACGATGAGATAAAACCATATAAGTTGCAAATAACGTCGCGAACAACGCGATTTCTGCCCCTAGGAAAATCCAGAAACCGAGAATATTTAAACGCCCAGTCTCCGAACGATACTCTAAAGGCGTGTTGGGGTCGTGTGTTTCTGCATGTGCCATTTTTTCACGCCTCCTTATTTAGAAATCTTTTCTGTTTCGATTACTTCTTCAACACTTACATAATAACCATCATCATACTCAAATGAACGATAGAACAATGTTCCAAACACACCGATTATTCCAAAGATGGCCATCCACATCCATTCGAATACCATTCCGAATCCGGCAACAAAGAAGAAGGATGCCATGATGAAAGGAACACCAGAGTTACTTGGCATATGAATCGGTTTAATATCTTCAGCTTTTAGCTTATCAACTTTTCCAGCTTGCTTTTGTCTCCAGAAGTGGTCAAGACCTGTTACTTCAGGAATCTTAGCAAAGTTATAGAATGGAGGCATTGCTGTAGGTGTAGACCATTCTAACGTACGGCCATCCCAAGCATCTCCAGTTGTTTCACGCTTCGCGTAACGGAAGCTGTAGTACATGTTGTAAACAAGAATTAAGAATGCGATACCCATCATGAATCCACCGATCGTAGATACCATGTTCAATGGACCCCAGCCAGACTCTTCGCTGTACGTGTAAACACGACGAGGCATACCGTCTAGACCAAGGAAGTATTGTGGGAAGAAACATACGTTAAATCCGATTGTGAATACCCAGAATACCCATTTACCGATACGTTCGTTCAGTTTGTAACCAAACATCTTCGGATACCAGTAGATCAAACCAGCGAAACAAGCAAATACTGTACCTGCGATCAACACATAGTGGAAGTGAGATACTAGGAAGTATGTGTTGTGGTACTGATAGTCAGCAGCTGCCATAGCTAGCATGACACCTGTAACACCACCGATTACGAAGTTCACGATAAATCCGAGTGACCAAAGCATCGGGGTCGTAAATTGAATCTTACCTCTGTACATCGTAAACAACCAGTTAAAGATCTTAACCCCGGTCGGTATACCAATCGCCATCGTTGTGATGGAGAATACAGAGTTAACAAGTGCTCCTGAACCCATCGTAAAGAAGTGATGGACCCAAACCAAGAAACTGTATCCTGCGATTAAAAGCATAGACCAGATCATGGCTTTGTAACCAAATAGCGTTTTTCTAGAGAACGTAGAGATGATCTCTGAGAACATACCAAACGCCGGTAGAATTACGATATATACCTCTGGGTGACCCCATAGCCAGAAAAGGTTCGCCCAAAGCATATCCATTCCTGCTCCTTGTAGAGTGAAGAAATGGCTGCCGAATAAACGGTCAAATGTCATAAGTGCTAGTGCTACAGTAAGAATTGGGAAAGCGAAAATAATGATTACCATTGTTACAAGTGATGACCACGTGAACATTGGCATACGGAACAATGTCATTCCCGGCGCACGCATCTTAAGGATCGTTACTAAGAAGTTAATACCCGTTAAGAGCGTACCAATACCTGCGATCTGTAGACCGAGCAGATAGTAGTTCTGTCCAGGTCCTGGACTGAGCTCGTTACTCGCAAGCGGCATGTAACTCGTCCAACCTGCTGATGGAGATCCACCAATAACGAATGAGATGTTGAACAACATCGCACCAATAAAGAACGTCCAGAAACTAACTGCGTTTAAATAAGGATAAGCTACGTCACGAGCTCCGATTTGTAATGGAACAACAACGTTAATTAAACCTATCAAGAACGGCATCGCCATGAAGATGATCATGATCGTACCGTGTGTTGTAAAGATTTCGTTATAGTGCTGTGAATCGAGGAACTTAGCCTCTGGAACCGCTAGCTGTGTACGCATTAAAAGGGCATCTACCCCACCACGGAACAGCATTAAGACAGCGGAAACGATATACATGATACCGAGTTTTTTATGGTCAACTGTTGTAAGCCATTCGTCCCACAACCATTTCCACTTTTTATATTTAGTAAGATAGAACAGGATACCCACCATCGTTAGTACGATGGATACGTCAGCACCATAAATCATCGGGTCGCCTGTTACGAAAAATTCATCCCATTTCATATTGAAATGCCTCCTCTGTTAATGGGCATGAGAATCCCCATGAGACTCTGATTCTTCAAGCTTCTTCATCTCTTCTTCACGCTTTTTCTTTTCTTCCTTCCCTGCTTTTGAGTGAGGAAGCTTCTCTTCATAACCTAAACGCTCGCGAGCATCTAGCGCGTACTCAGGGTTTTTAGCGTGGTCTACCCAATCTAAGTGAGTAGAAGAGAAAGTCATTTGTTTCACGTGACCAGGAAGCATAAGCTTGTCATACTGCCCCTTCGAAAGCTCAGGAGCATCAGCTTTTGTTTCGCTCGCCCATTTTTTGAACTCTGCATCAGACATAGCCATCACATCGAACGTATGGTTAGTAAATCCTTCTCCTGTAAAGTTAGAGTTACGTCCTTCATAAGTCCCTTGCTCGTCAGCTTGCAGATAAAGCTCTGTCTCCATGCCAGCCATCGCATATTTCTGACCACCTAACTGAGGTACCCAGAATGATGCCATTGAATCAGCTGAAGTCAGTTTGAACAAGACAGGTCGATCTTCAGGAATGTGAAGATAGTTCACTGTTTCGATATCTTGCTCTGGATAAGAGAACACCCATTTCCAGTTTACAGATGTTGCATGGATCACCAACGGTTTTTGATCTTTCGACTCTTCAGGAGGTCCTTCAAGAGAATAGATACTCTTTACCGTTGGAATCGATAATGCGATAACGATAATAATAGGAATGATCCACCAAATCGTTTCAAGAAGATGACTTCCTTCATTATCAGGATCATATCCTTTATGGTTTTTGCGATCACGATATTTATAAACAATAAAAGCAGTAAGTGCGTAAACAACTAGTAGGATAAATAACATAAACCAGATGGAATACATGATCAGATCCCTCTGTTCTGCTCCTACAGGTCCTTTTGGATCTAAAACAATCATATCGCTGCAGCCGCTAAGCATAAATACGGCCATCAATAACCCGAATGTAAAAAACGGCTTAAACCGTCGCATCACCAGGTCCACCTTCCTTTCTCTATTTACAAACATTTACTTTGCCTAATAAAAAACGAACCAAGAGTGATTATAGAGTATTGTGAACTAAATCACAATGTAAAACATAGGCAAAAATTTAAATGACAAAACCTTTGCTTTCATAGTACCAGAATCCTAATAAATGTGACTCTATCTACAACAAATGTCACGATTACTTCAAATAAAGCTCACAACTTTATCACAGTTTTGACATAGAATGTTCACGAATTTGGAAGAGACTTCTTTCATTGGTAAAGACTCTTGAGCTTTTTAAAAGTTCAGTTTTTACCTTTTACCCTAAATCCCACCAACGTACACCTGACTATGTAAACTTTACAAATAAAAAAACGACCTTGCCTCTTTAGACAAGATCGTTCATATTTATCCCTTACGCGCTTACTTCAACTTGGTTTTCGGTATCATTATAAACATTCGTATCAAGCTGTTTCTGCACCTTACTTGTTAAAAGTCCAGAAGTCATCGAACCACTTACGTTAACAGCGGTACGACCCATGTCAATCAATGGCTCAACAGAAATCAATAGACCTGCTAAAGCGATTGGAAGGTCCATGGCGGATAGTACAAGGATTGCCGCAAACGTCGCTCCACCACCAACACCCGCCACACCGAACGAACTTAGTGCGACAACGACAACAAGTGTTAATAAGAACGATGGAGACAATGGATCGATTCCGACTGTTGGAGCAATCATGACTGCTAGCATCGCCGGATAGATTCCCGCACATCCGTTTTGTCCGATCGAAAGACCGAATGAACCTGAGAAGTTTGCGATTCCGTCAGGTACACCCATGCTCTTTTGCGTACGAATATTTAAAGGAAGTGCTCCTGCACTCGTACGAGAAGTAAAAGCAAAAGATAGTACCGGGAATGATTTTTTCATATAAGTGATCGGGTTCAATCCTGCAAACGTTAAAAGCAACAAGTGAATCCCAAACATGATCAGCAAAGCAACATATGAAGCAATTACGAACTTCCCTAGTTTCGCTATGGCATCCATATCGCTGAGTGCGACTGTTTTTGTCATGAGCGCTAGAACCCCATAAGGAGTTAGTCGAAGAATTAACGTTACTACACGCATGATTACAGCATAGAAGGCATCAACAATTTTAGCAAAAAGTTCTGCGTGTTCTTCTTGCTTACGTTTTACTCCAAGATATGCTACTCCTAGGAATGCTGCAAAGATAACGACAGCAATAGTTGAAGTCGGACGCGCACCAGTAAAATCTAAGAACGGGTTAGCTGGTAATAATGAAAGAACCTGTTGCGGAAGCGTGAGATCTTTTACCTCTGCAAACGTGCCTTCCATTTCTTCACCACGAGCCGTTTCTGCATCTCCTTGCTCGATTTGAACAGCTTCAAGATCGAAAACCGTTGAAGTTGCAATTCCAACAACAGCGGCAATTGCAGTTGTACCAATTAATATTCCGATGATCAATCCACTAAGTTTTCCGATATTTCCTTTTAAGTTCAGACGCGTAAACGCTGAAAGGATTGAAATAA
The DNA here is from genome assembly GCF_049537595.1 of Fictibacillus nanhaiensis. Taxonomy (GTDB): domain Bacteria; phylum Bacillota; class Bacilli; order Bacillales; family Fictibacillaceae; genus Fictibacillus; species Fictibacillus nanhaiensis_F. The sequence goes on along the minus strand of NZ_JBMULM010000003.1, from coordinate 180,518 downwards.
ATACGAGTGGAACAACGATCATTTTTAAGAACGTTACATAACCGCCACCGACTAGATTGAACCAGTCAGTCGATTTAGCAGCAACCTCAGAGTCTGCTCCATATCCGTATTGAAGCCCAAGTCCAAATAGAATTCCTAGACCAAGCCCCGTAAACACACGCTTTGAAAATGAAACGTGCTTCTTTTGCATGTAATACAAAACACCTAATAGTATAAGCATAATTGCAATATTTGATAAAACTAAACCAGTAGTCACCTACAAGCCCCCCTTTAGTTAACTAAAGTAAAATTAATACAATTAAACCCATCTGTCAAGTAGGAATTACCAGCAGGTTATTTTTTAGCTGCCACCTCCTCACACAAAAAAAGACCAGCTTTAATAATGATTTAGCGAGTCATTAGTGTGTTTATGCTTTAGTCACAGGAGAAATATTTAGTTGTCATTCAGATATATTCATCCTAAAACTAAGATATGCTTGTTTTTGTAACAAATCCCTATGACTAGGTACTAAAGTTTGGCTAGAGGTTATTTTATACCGGTGGCTAAGCACATGAGCAACAGGTTTCAAACAATAAAACGTCGCACTCAATCAAAATAAATGAATTTCCAAACCTCTAACGAATGGGGAAAAAGGATAAAAGTCACCATTGAAAAAAAGGACTATTTTCCTGCATATCGTAATAAATTGGAGATGAGTAATCATTCATACATATTTAAAGGGGGAAATTTAATGACGTTTTACGAATCAATCGTACTTTTGCACATCTTAGCAGCAATAGTTGGACTCGGCGCAAGCTTCGCGATGCCAGTCGTAACTAAATTTGCTAAAACTACAAACCAAGCTCGCTTTGCACTTGAAGTTAACGCAAAGATTGAAACTCTACCGAAGATTGGCAGTTTAACACTTCTTGCATCTGGACTTTTATTAGGTTATTTAAATACTGCACTATTTAGTGAATTTTGGTATATCTCTTCATTAGTTATATATGTCCTTGCACAAGTTCTTGTTATTGGCATCATTCCAAAAAAACAGAAGCAGATGAGTGACATTCTGAATTCGCATGAAGGTGATGACCTTCCTGAATCTTACCGTACGGTTGATAGACAGCTGGATCCTTATATTTATTCTCTACATGGTTTAGCTGTTGTTATAATCATTCTAATGGTAGTGAAACCTTTTTAACATTCATAATTCCCTCTTCTCTTGGACACAATACGTTGTAAAGAGATGAGGAGTGAAAAAATATGGCACGAGGAAAATCATTCGAACATAAAAAACAGGGTCATCCAGGAAGATTTCCGGATAACACCCTTCAAAATCGACTGGTTGAAAAGTCGGATGAAACAGATTCAGTGAACCTTGCAACGAAAGAAGCATTTAAGAACCGAACTGGTGAGCAGGAATAGATGACATTAAAAGCACTCTTGGAAAATCTTCCATGGGTGCTTTTTCTTTTATGATTACGTATGCACCTATTGAGTTCCTTCCCCATTCAATACTATAATCAAGAGGGTACAAATTACTGACAGAAAAGGTGTTATATAGATGAGTATTTTAACGGTGCAAGGCTTAAGCCATGGTTTTGGCGATCGTGCCATATTTAATGATGTTTCCTTCCGCCTGCTTAAAGGTGAGCACATCGGCTTGATCGGTGCGAACGGTGAAGGTAAATCAACCTTTATGAATATTATTACAGGTAAATTAAAGCCTGATGAAGGTAAAGTAGAGTGGGCTAAAAAGGTGCGTGTCGGCTATCTTGATCAGCACACGGTTCTACAAAAAGGCATGTCGATCCGCGATGTATTGAAAAGTGCGTTCCAATACTTGCTCGACATGGAAAACGAAATGAACAGCATGTACGAAAAGATGGGTGAAGCAACACCCGAAGAGCTCGAAAAGATGCTTGAAGATGTTGGCGTCATTCAAGATACGTTAACGAACAACGACTTTTACGTGATCGATGCGAAAGTTGAAGAGATCGCTCGCGGACTTGGTCTTGATGATATCGGTTTAGATCGTGACGTACATGATTTAAGTGGTGGACAACGTACGAAAGTATTGCTTGCTAAGCTTTTATTAGAAAAGCCAGAGATCTTATTGCTGGATGAGCCAACAAACTATCTAGATGAGCAGCATATCGAGTGGCTCAAGCGTTATCTGCAAGAATACGAAAATGCATTCATCTTGATCTCCCATGATATTCCGTTCTTAAACAGTGTTATCAACCTGATCTACCACATGGAAAATCAAGAATTGAACCGTTATGTTGGAGATTACGACCACTTCAAATCCGTTCACGAGATGAAAAAGTCTCAGTTGGAAGCAGCATTTAAACGTCAGCAGCAAGAAATTGCCGGATTGAAGGATTTCGTTGCACGTAATAAAGCACGTGTTTCCACTCGAAACATGGCCATGTCCCGACAAAAGAAACTCGATAAGATGGATGTTATTGAACTCGCTAAAGAAAAACCAAAGCCAGAGTTCAATTTTAAAGAAGCACGCACACCAAGCAAGTTGATTTTTGAAACGAAAGATCTTGTTATCGGCTATGACGAGCCACTTTCTAAACCGTTGAACCTGCGTATGGAACGCGGTCAAAAAATCGCTCTAGTCGGTGCGAACGGTATCGGTAAAACAACATTGCTCCGTAGCATTCTTGGTGAGATTACGCCTGTTTCAGGTTCCGTTGAGCGCGGTGAAAACCTAGAGATCGGTTACTTCGAGCAAGAAGTGAAGTCCGCGAACTACAATACATGTATCGATGAAATTTGGAGCGAGTTTCCTGGTTTCTCACATCATGAAGTTCGTGCTGCTCTCGCGAAGTGTGGTCTAACGACTAAACACATCGAAAGTAAAGTAGAAGTGCTCAGTGGTGGAGAAAAGGCAAAGGTTCGTCTTTGTAAACTTATCAACCACGAAAACAATGTTCTTGTTCTTGATGAGCCAACAAACCATTTAGACGTAGAAGCAAAAAACGAGTTAATGCGTGCACTGAAGGCTTTCAAAGGTAGTGTGTTGTTGATCTCCCATGAACCTGAATTTTATAAAGAAGTTGCAAATGACGTCTGGAACTGTGAAAGCTGGACGACGAAGGTGTTTTAAGTAAATCTGTTTGCTAGCCCGCATCTTTTGATGGGGGTTTTTTATTTGGGATTTTATTTGGGTAAAGGTATGGTGTAGGTAGCGGCTTTTCTTTCACCGTTCGGCTTCAGTTTCATACTATAGAGGAGTTTTTTTACGGATGATTGTGATTGCATGTGGAGAAACGATCGTAGATCTTTGTTTTTGACCACAGGACTAAACAAAAGTGCATAATCAATGATTGCTTTTTTATGAGCATTCATATAAGTTTTGGAACACCTTGTACACAACCAGTTTCGATTTATTCTAATTAAAACGATCTGAGTACAGTTCGGACATAACACACCAGTTAAAATTTCATTGCGATGAATACTGAACAATTTTAAAATGTCAGGATTATGCGAAGTATGTTCTTTTAAGAGCAGAGAAGAAATTCTTTTCATATCTCGATTTTGAAGAATAACTTCAGATTCTAACATTTCTATTTCTTTGATTTTGTTAGGTAAGGTCCTACCTCTTATAATTTTTTGTGCGTTTAATCCGTACTTTGGGGAAATTCGAATATAAGATTTTGGATTCGTGATTACAACTAGAGTATGAATCGGAATTAGAGGGAATTTGTGTCTATATAGCCAATTAAACAAATGTTTCTTTTGTATTTCAACTTGATTTACAGGGTCTGGGAAAGTTTCATCTATCCCTTCTCTAGTACGCACAATCTGATCATATTGATGATCAAAATATAAATTTCCTATTAAGTTCTTAACTTCAATTATGATACAAAATCTTGGGTGGAGAATTAATGCGTCTAGTTGGAAACAAAGTTGATTGTTATCGTATCTGGGGATTCGCAAATCGTGGAAAATGTGGTAATTATCCTTTAGTAGTTCAGAAAGGTAATAATCTAGCGTTAACTCTCCTCTAAAGCCTGCTAGGTATTTTCTATAGTTGGTCTCAATCAGTTGCTTCTGAGTATGATTTGGGAGAATTCTTTCTAATAAAACTTCAAATTTTAATAGTTTAAGCGGTTTGGTTCTAGTTTTTTTAATCAATTTATCACTTCCTATTATACTTGGACATGAACAGTTGATTCGCTAACTATGGTGGAAAATCCTTTTTTAGTATTAGTTATTTTTATAGGCCCTAAATTTGGTTTTATAGGCCCTAAATTTCTATTTATGGGCCTTCAAAAAAATTTATGGTCCTTCAAGTAATTTTATAGGCCTTCAAAATCATTTATAGGCTTTTCGACAAATAACGCCAACCTCCCTTTCCAAAAAAAAAACACCCCCTGCTAACAGCAAGAGGTGCCCATCCAATCAACTCAACTATTCAGTTCTTCCACTAACAGAGAGAGCTCTTCCCATCGCTCCATCGCGGCTTCAAGCTCGTTCTCGACTTTTTTCTGCTCAGCCATTAGCTCGCTGATCTTGCCAAAATCGCTTCCTGCAGCGACGATCTCAGATTCAATCTGTTCCTTTTTCTCTTCTAAGTTCATGATTCGTTCTTCAATCGTATCCCAATCTTGCTGATCTTTGTACGAGAGCTTTTTCTTTTTTTCTTTACGGTGCTGTGCAGGAAGTTCAGTTACCTCTACTAATGAGGCCTCTTTTTTCACCGCAGCGGCCCGTTCATCACGCTCTTTCTTCTCATTCATATAGTCCGAATAACTGCCTTGAAACCTTACAACCTCTGCGTTCCCTTCGAATGCTAGAAGGTGATCGACGACACGGTCTAAAAAGTAACGGTCATGAGAAACAGTTAGCACTACGCCAGGGAAGTTCTCCAAATACTCTTCTAAAATCCCTAACGTTTGAATGTCCAAATCGTTTGTCGGCTCATCCAAAAACAGCACGTTCGGTTCTTCCATTAACACTTTTAGCATGTACAAGCGGCGCTTCTCCCCACCAGATAACTTGCGAATATACGTATATTGCATATAGCGAGGAAACAGGAAACGTTCGAGCATCTGTTCAGCCGTAATCGTCTGACCATCTACTGTTGTGATGACTTGCGCCGTTTCTTTAATATAATCGACTAAGCGCAAGTTACCGTCGAGCTCTTCATGATCTTGTGTGTAGTAGCCGATCTTAACCGTTTCCCCTACTTCAACGGAACCTGCATCTGGTGCCATTCTGCCTGCCAACATATTTAGTAATGTAGTCTTTCCGCTTCCATTCGGCCCGATGATTCCAAGTCGTTCACCAGGAACAATCAAGTAATCAAGATTTTTAACTAGCTCTTTTCCATCTAAACTTTTGCTCAAGCCTTCAACTTCAATCACTTTTTTCCCAAGTCGTTGTGATCCGATCGCAAACTCAACAGAGCCTTTCGCTGCAGGACCTGTTTCTTCTTGTAAAGTTTCCACTCGTTGAATTCTAGCTTTCTGTTTTGTAGTTCTCGCTTTAGCACCGCGGCGCAACCACGCTAATTCGCGGCGAAGTGTGTTTTGTCGCTTATCTTCGTTCTGAAGGGCGATTTCTTCACGTTCCGCCTTTTTCTCTAAGTACGTTTCGTAATTCCCCTCATAAACATAGAGTTTTCCATTATCGAGCTCAAAGATGTTGTTTGTTACGCGGTTTAGGAAATAACGGTCATGGGTAACCATTAATAAGGCGCCTTTATAGTTTCCTAAGAACGTTTCTAGCCATTCGACCGTCTCATTATCAAGATGGTTTGTAGGCTCGTCTAAAATCAGTAGATCTGCAGATTGAATGAGTGCTTTTGCGATCGCAACACGCTTCTTTTGCCCACCGCTTAAATGCTTCACTTGACGAGAAAAGTCGCGAAGTCCAAGCTTTGTGAGCACTGTTTTTGCGATAGTGTTCGCTTCCCATGCCTCATTCTCATCCATCTTTTGCTGGCTGTTCATCAGACGCTTCAGCTTTTTTTCATTCGATGGATCTGACTCTAAATCGAGTAGAGCTTGTTCGTATTCACGCATCGTCTTCATGATGAGTGAATCTCCGAAATAAATTTGATCTAAAACGGATAAATCTTCGTCTAGTTCTGGTTCTTGTGCCACATACTCGATCTGAAAAGTATTTGCATGAGATAATGTTCCTCGTTCAGCAGGTTCCAACCCAGCTATTGCTTTCAATAATGAGGACTTACCTGTGCCATTCGGTCCAATGAGCCCGATTCTTTGCTTGTCGCTGATCGAAAAAGTAATATCATCGAATAGCGTTTTTTCACCATATGTTTTATATAAATTTTCAACTAATAAAATACTCAAAACCATATCATTCCTTAGGCTAATGTCTTTGCATTCTATTGTAGCTTAACCCTGTCAGAATAGCATCTTTCGGTTATGATTTGCATTCTTTTTGGAATTTTTGTTATAGTGTTAAACATGTTCTGAAAAGAAGTGGGCACGTTTTTTGCTCAAAACGGATGCCACCTATTTTCAATTCACACATCGGCTTTGCTTTTTTCTTGTAGTTGATGCTGGGTTTCAAATGAATCCGGCAAGATTTTAATGCGTTTATCGACCGCGCTTTTGACTTCAAGTTTTTTCTGCTATTCCTCGCAAGCTCTATTTGCAAATAAAAAGCTCTAAGAAACAACCTGCCAACTTTTTCATAAACAAGTCATCCGTTGAGCAAACTAACATGACCCATTTCATGAAAAAAGAAAAGGAGAGAAATTTTTACATGCAAACAGGAGTTATTATTTCTTTAGTTATTTACATGGCCGGTATGCTTTATATCGGGTACTGGGCTTACAAAAAAACATCTGATCTAAATGACTACATGTTGGGTGGAAGAGGATTAGGTCCTGCAGTTACTGCCCTTTCAGCCGGAGCATCAGACATGAGTGGTTGGATGATGATGGGTATTCCAGGTGCGATGTTCACTGATGGGATCAGCTCGATTTGGATCTCTGTTGGACTCGCTGTCGGTGCTTATCTTAACTACATTCTTGTAGCACCTCGTCTTCGAACATATACGGAAGTCGCAGATGATTCCATCACCATTCCTGATTATCTTGAAAATCGTTTTAACGATACACAAAAAATTCTACGTATCGTTTCTGGACTTGTAATCATAATCTTCTTCACACTTTACGCATCTGCTGGACTTGTATCTGGCGGTAAGCTGTTTGAAAGTGCATTCGGTACAACTTATCTAACTGGTATGTTGATTACAGTTGGGGTAGTTGTAGCTTATACACTATTTGGTGGATTCCTTGCAGTAAGTTGGACGGATTTTGTTCAAGGCTGTATCATGTTTGTCGCATTGATCTTAGTGCCAATCGTTGCATTTACAGATATCGGTGACACGCAAACAGTTATTGATACGGTTCGCGGGGTTGACCCATCCCTTCTTCAAGCAACAAAAGGTTTGACCACTCTTGGGTTGATATCATTTTTAGCTTGGGGATTAGGTTACTTTGGACAACCACATATCATTGTTCGTTTTATGGCGATCACATCTGTAAAAGATATTAAAACAGCAAGAAGAATCGGTATGAGCTGGATGATTGTCTCTCTTATCGGTGCATCTCTTACAGGATTGATTGGTGTTGCTTGGTTTGCAAGAGAAGGAAGAGAACTTGCAGATCCTGAAACAGTATTTATCGAATTTGCGAACCTGTTGTTCCACCCGCTAATTACTGGTTTCTTATTAGCAGCCATTCTAGCTGCAATCATGAGTACGATCTCTTCTCAGTTGTTAGTAACATCCTCTTCTGTAACAGAAGACTTTTATAAGCAATTCTTAAAGAAAGATGCTTCTCAGAAGGAACTCGTTATGATTGGCCGTATTGCGGTACTTATTGTAGCCGTAATCGCTGTATTGTTGTCATTAAACCCTAGTGATACCATTCTTAGCCTAGTAGGTTATGCATGGGCAGGATTTGGTTCAGCGTTCGGACCACTTATTCTGTTAAGTCTCTTCTGGAAGAAGATGACGAAGTGGGGTGCTTTAGCAGGTATCATCGTTGGTGCTGTTACAGTCCTTACGTGGGTACAGTTCCCAGACCTTAAAGAACAAGTGTATGAGATGATTCCAGGATTCTTCTTAAGCTTAATCGCAATTCTCATTGTGAGCTCATTAACGAAAAATCCATCTAAAAAGGTTCAAAACCAATTTGATGACATGGAAGAGACACTTGATGATTTAAAATAATGTAAACAAAAAGCGTTCCTGACTACAGGAGCGCTTTTTTTATGCCTTCTTAACAAGTCGTTCTGAATGTGCGAGTTCTTCGATACGACCAGCACCTATACCAAACATCGCTGCACGCATCTCAAACTCGATGCGTTCCATCTGTATGAGCAGCGCCTCAACATCATTTTCTACAGCTGATGGAAGAAGCAGTCTTCCAAAACCAGCTAGATTAGCACCTAGTGCAATGGTTTTTGCAGCGTCGACACCGTTTTTGAGCCCCCCACTTGCAATCAATGGAGTGGAAAAATTATTCTTCCTGACCGCGAGTATGCTTTCAGCAGTCGGCAGTCCCCAGTCTAGAAAGGCTTCCGCTGCTTCTTTTCGAATACTGTTGTTCGAACGATAGCTCTCTACTTGTATCCATGACGTTCCACCTGCACCAGCCACATCAATGAATTGAATTCCCGCCGCTGTAAGTCGGTCTGCTGTTTTTTCGTCAATCCCCATTCCTACTTCTTTTACTCCGACTGGCACATGAAGAGAATTTGCAATTTCTTCGATCTTAGAAAGTAAATGAGAAAAGTTTGTATCTCCTTCTGGCTGAAACACTTCTTGTAGTGTATTCAAGTGAAGAACGAGCATGTCTGCTTCAGCCATCTCGACCGCCCGTCTACACTGATCAATCCCAAAGTCATAATTGAGCTGAACCGCTCCAATGTTCGCGAAGATCGGAATATCAGGAGCATACTTCCGAATCTGAAACGTATAAGCAAGATCCTCGTTCTCAACCGCAGCTCTCATTGATCCGAGGCCGATCGCCCATCCTTTTTCTTGAGCAGCCAGTGCTAACTGTTGATTTATTTGATAAGCCGTTTCTGTTCCTCCTGTCATGGAAGATATCAAAAAAGGCGTACGCATCTCTTTGTTTAAAAATGTGGTTGTAAGCGAAATTTCATCAAATGTTAATTCAGGCAATGCGTTAGGTATGAATCGATAATTTTCAAGTCCTGTTGTAATGCCTTTGCCTTCAACATCTTCGTTCAAACTTATTCTAATATGTTCAGTTTTCCGCTTTTCCGTAAGGTCCTTCGAAATATCCAACAACGTTCCTCCTCTTCCGTTCCAGTGTCTTATTCTTAAGATCCAGGATTCGAATCAGCCTGAACCTGTTATATCTTTGGATAAAAATAAAGGGTAGATTAAACAGAACGGCATACACAATCATGATGTTGCCGATCCAGACAGGGTTCCACAAGAAAAACAATAGAGCGGGTGGCATAGACAGCCAATGCGTTAATTCTGCACGGCGTGTTTCTGCTAAAAAACGAGCTAAATACTCTAAAGAATCCCCTTCTAATGTTTTCTTCGCGAATCCTCCTCTATAAAAATCACCACCATCTGGCAGTATGGTTTTCCATTTACGTATTCCTATTTTTTCATACCATCCTCCACTGTTTTCCCAACCAAAAGCTGAATCCCATCTGCTCTCCTTTGTAAAGTTAGAAAAAGGAATTACATGAATGATATAAGCCACCGTTAAATGAAAGATAAGCCAAGCAAGTATATTGATCACTACCGTCCAAAACGGAGAAAGTTCAATCAGCATTTACGCATCTCCTTTTTCAGAAACCGAGATTTCTCTACCCTTCCACTTTACTTCTTTTTTGATCACACTCAAAATAAAAGACCAAATGTACACCACAGAAAAAAACAGGAAGTGCGCAGGGTGTGTTAAAGCTGAAAAAAACGTAGCCGTTCCAATCTTCTTCATTAAGGTCTTAATCTGAATAGCATAAAGCAGATAGAAGATTCCCCAAATCACCATTTCGCTCACATCTTGAACCATTAAAAATGGAAGCTGGATAGCAAGACTTATTCCTCCGGTAATCCAGGCAACAGTTAACACTAGGGGTATAAATGGGGTTTTGGCAGAACCAAGTGCGAAGCTTTTACACCATCCGAAAAATAGTGCTGAAAGACCTTCTGCATACATTCGAAAATAAACCGCCTTGTATCCTGAGAAACAAGTAACGTTCACATTTTGATTCATAGCTACTCTGCCCATTTCCATATGTTCAAGAACTTGATGTCTAATCCCTTCATGACCACCTATCTCTGTATACGTTTCTCGGTCGACCATAAGACACGGACCAAATGCTCCAGCAGGTTTTTTTCGAAATACCGTAAAGCATTGCATGGCCGCCATGACGATTATGTTAAAGAGCGAAGATAATTTTTCTCCGGCACTCTTCATCTGATGAAACGGTTGAACACTGATCAATCCCCCGTTTCTTTCCCATTCACCACACAAGCGTTCAATTCCGTCTCTCTCTATTTCTAGATCTGCATCTAAAAATACCAATAAAGAGCCTGTAGCATGTTTTGCTCCATTCCAACATGCCCATGGTTTGCCTAACCAACCGATTGGAAGACGTTCTGGCTTTACCACGGTAACACCGAACTCCCGAGCGACTTCTTCTGTTCGATCTTCAGAATCATCGTTAACAACAATCACTTCATGAAGCTTTATACTTTGGCTGCTCAATGTCGGCAATAATTTTTTTAAGTTTGCTTCCTCATTCCTTGCGGGAATAATAACTGAAACAGAATGTGGTTCATGGGGACCTTTAGCACTTAGCGTGCGAATATTCCATAGCATGAACCATCCACAAAGCCACATGATCGATAGATACAAAAGGGTAGAAAACATGTCGACTGTCTCCTTCAGAAAAAAAGTTATAGTTACAGCTTTGGCTTTGTATTCTTTTTTCAAACAATTCTTAAAAAAAGAGGAATTCATATATTCAGTCAAGAACTGAAATTAAAGAATCACTTTTTAAATATGTTGAAAAAGCGTTCAATAATTTTACAATGGTTGTACATAAACTATACAATACAGAGGAACAGTCGTACAGCAACAGCTAAGGAACAACCTTAACCTTTCAATCCCAATACCGAGGAGGATTTTGATGAAGAAAAAAGTGTTAGTTGTAGGCGGCGGACTTGGAGGCCTATCAGCAGCTCTTCGATTGGCAGCTGATGGACACGAAGTAACTGTACTCGAAAAGAATGAACGTATCGGTGGTAAACTCAATCAGCGTTCCGGAAAAGGTTATACCTTTGATACGGGCCCTTCGATCTTAACGATGCCATGGGTACTTGAACAGCTGTTCGAATCAGCTGGAAAGAACATCCACGATTACATAAACATCCAGCGTATCGAGCCACAGTGGAGAACTTTTTTTGAAGATGGCACTGTGATTGATGTGACGAGCGACCTGCCAGAGATGCTGAAGGAAATCAATAAAGTGAATCCGCAAGATGCTGCTTCATTCTTTAAGTATCTGGATTATTGCAGCCAAATGTATGAACTTAGCATGAAGAGTTTCTATAAGAAAAGTTTATCTGGATTGAACGATCTGCGTACTCTTCACAGCTTCAAAGAACTTCTTGCGATGGATCCTGTGAAATCAATGGACCAAGCAACGAAAAAGTTCATTAAAGACAAACACCTTCAACAACTATTTAATTTCTTCATCATGTACATCGGTTCCTCCCCATATCAGGCACCTGCCGTTCTTTCTCAGCTGATTCACGTACAGCTTGGCCTTGGTATTTATTATGTGGAAGGCGGAATGTACAAAATTGCTGAATCGATCTTAAGTGTTTTAAACGAATATAACGTTGATGTTCGAACGAATCAAAAAGTAGTTGGCATCTTAACAGAGGGCACTACGGCTAAAGGCGTAAAACTTGAGAACGGCGAAGAGCTGTATGCAGATATCGTAGTTTCTAACTTAGAAGCGATCCCAGCATACAAGACACTTCTTTCCAACCATCCGCAAGCTAAAAAAGCGGCAGAAGATCTAAGTAAATACGAACCCACTGTATCAGGACTCGTATTATTGCTTGGAGTCGATAAGAAGTACGATGAGTTTGCGCATCACAATTTCTTCTTCTCTCAAAGTGGGGAAAGAGAATTTGATCAAATCTTTAACACGGGTATTCTTGCAGATGACCCAACAGTTTATGTGGGAATTTCATCAAAAACTGATCCAACGCAAGCACCTGAAGGTAAAGATAACTGGTTCGTCCTAACGCATGTACCACCTCTTAAAGAAGGCGAAACGTGGGAAAGCAACCTTGAGAGCTATCGTGAACTCGTCTTGAACAAGCTTGAGCGAATGGGAGCTAAAGACCTGCGCCAGCACGTAGAATGGGAATACACGTTTACACCTGACACGTTAAAAGAACTTTACGGACCGAACGGTGGCTCCATCTATGGCATTCGAACGGATCGTAAGATGAACGGCGGTTTTAAAATTCCGAGCAGAAGCAACCAATTTAATAATCTGTATTTCGTTGGGGGCTCTACACATCCTGGCGGCGGCGTTCCAATGGTAACTCTATCAGGACAGCTGACAGCTGATTTAATAGGTGAAGATTTAAAAAATGTTTCAAAGGAGATCGGGTAATATTGCAACCAGCACAGCAGCATGGCACCATTGATAAAGTACTTTTTCGGTTCTTTATCTTTTGGTACAGCGTAGGATTAATACTTCTTGTTTTTGATATTCTCCCTCCTGCTCTTGAGTGGGCAAACAGTGTGTTTTTAATTGCATGCGGTATTCTTGGAGGATTTTACTTTTATCGAACGTACGGTAACTTTGGCGCTATTTTCACTCTATTCGTTCTGTTTGGAAGTATCGTAGCAGAGAGTATCGGCGTCAAGACTGGCCTGATTTTTGGTCATTATAATTATAGCGATCAGCTCGGTTTACAATGGTTAGGCGTACCAGTTGCTATCGGATTCGCGTGGGTGATGATTTTAGCCGTCTCTCACGCGATCGCTGGTGGAATCGTTAAACCATTTAAAGGTCAAACTGCTATAAAAGTACCACTCTATGTGGTTACAGGTGGTCTGATCGCAGTTGTCATGGATGGGATTATTGATCCTGTCGCTTACCTTGTTAAAGGTTACTGGTTCTGGGATGGATCAGGGATCTACTATGGAATACCTTTACAAAACTTTGTTGGCTGGTTTCTTTTGGCTAGCTTCTTTCATATCATTTTAGTTACTGGATTGAACATTACGAAGAAAACTGCAACCACTCAGCATCCATATTGGCATTCTCGTACGATCGCTGTGTTTTTGATGGTCACCAGCATGTTCGTAGTTTTAGGATTAACTTCCGAGCTGTATCTAGCTTCATTCGGTGTGACTTTCGCTAGCATCATCTTGTTGAGTTTATATCGCATTAACAATAAACCACTTTCTCTAAATCGCAATATAGCTTACAGCACAAGGGAAAGGTGATATCCATGGTACTCCTATTTATTACAGCTGCCACTCTCTTTTTAGCAGCAACCCTATTTAATAGTCTCTTTTTACCCTCTCTAAAAAAGCCCTCATTCAAGGCTTCTCATTCAGAGAGGGTTGCTGTTTTTGTGCCGATGCGAAATGAAGAGAAAAACGTCGCTGGTCTCGTCAGCACTTTAAAAGGACTGACATATCGTGAAATATCCTTTACTATCCTAGATGATCATTCAGATGATGATACATATAACTCGCTGTTGAAACACATCGACCACGATAGCCGTTTCAGCGTTTTACAAGGGAAAGAGCTTCCTTCTGGCTGGGCAGGTAAAGTGCATGCTTGTCACCAGCTTAGTCAAAGTGCAAAAGGTGATTATCTTTTGTTTATCGATGCGGACGTTCGGCTTCATCCCCATACGATTGAGACTTCACTCGCATTATTGAAGAAGCGAAAAGCTAGTCTATTATCTGGGTTTCCAAAGTTTCCTGTAACTCTCTTTTTTGAGAAGCTAATTGTTCCTCTGCAGCATTTTGTTATCCTTTTTCATCTTCCTCTACTTTTTGCTAACTTTACAAAATGGCCTCCAGCAACAGCAGCACACGGTGCGTTCATGTTGTTTAAGAGTAAGGATTACCGGGCCATTGGTGGTCATGCTAGCATTAAGAATTCATTAGTTGATGATGTAGACTTAGCCAAAACCATGAAACGAGCGCGTTATAAAGTTGTTCTCGCCAATGTAACGAAATATGTTTCTTGTTATATGTACTCGACCAATAAAGAAGTTTGGAACGGATTTACAAAGAACTTGTTTCCTGGATTAGGACGTTCCATCTTACTTGTTGCTTTCTTATCTCTTTTTTATACCGGATTTTACATAGCTCCTTTATTCTTTTTCATATATGGCATATTCACTGATCAATTGTTATGGCTGCTTCCTTACTTCATTACAGTCATTCAAAAGGCATATGTCGATCTGTTAACGGGACAAAAAGCTTATCTTGCTTTCACCATGCCGTTATCCGCAGTAGGGTTGGTCGTGCTAGTGAATGCCTCTATGTGGAAAGCACTGAAAAAGCAAGGCTACGAATGGAAAGGACGTTCTTATCAATGAGAAAAATCGCAATTGTCGGTGGCGGTCTTGGCGGATTATCGGCAAGCATCTCACTTGCTAGTAACGGATGTGAGGTTCATATTTATGAAAAAAACGAGCATTTTGGCGGTAAGTTGATGCCTGTAGCTTTAGGTTCTCACACGTTTGATTTCGGACCGAACACCATCACGATGCCTCAAATATTTGATGAGGTGTTTTTGGATGCAGGTGAGGACCCTAGAGACTATTTTGAATGGATCAAATTAGATACGCATACTCGAAATATTGGTAGCAATGGCGAAATTTTCGAGATGTCTACTGATGTGGATCATGTGATGAATCAATTAAAGAAACTTGATCCCTATGCGGCACAGCGCTATCACGATTATCTTTCTGAAGTGACTCGTTTGTATCATCTAGCAGAAAAAGAATTTTTCCCTAGAACCTTTACGAGTATGAAAGATTATCTTTCACCGTCACTGTTTAATGCTTTTACGAAAGTGAGACCGCTGCAATCCATGGACAGCTTTCATCATAAATACTTTAAGCATCCGCTATTACTGCAAACCTTCAATCGGTATGCCACTTACATAGGTTCATCGCCCTTTCAAGCACCTGCTACATTCTCTCTAATCGCTTATCTAGAGATGATACAAGGTGTTTATTACGTAAAAGGCGGCAACGTGAAGATCGCTGAAAGCATGGCGCGACTGGCAGAAAAACTTGGGGTACAGTTGCATGCCGGAGTAGAAGTGAAAAAAATAAACGTGACAGACGCTGAAGCAAAATCTCTAATTCTTTCAAACGGAGATGAAGTGGCGTTCGATGCTGTCGTAATGAACGGAGATCTGCTCGAAGCGTATCCTAAACTCGTAGAAGAACGCTACAGACCTTCTATGAAGAATAAAAAAGTGGGGAGCTATTCACCTTCGATTTCTGCGTTTGTTCTATTAGTAGGACTAAACAAACGGTTAGACAACCTGCTGCATCATCAAGTGTATTTCTCAAAAGATTACAGACGAGAATTCCAAATGTTATTCGACGGAGATTATCCCGATGATCCAACCATCTATATTTCAAATTCATCTGTAACGGATCCATCCGTCTCACCCCAAGGAGACAACCTTTTTATATTGGTTAACGCACCGCCTATTGGAACGTCTTCTTCTAAGAGCCTGGATGAGTATGAGCTATACAAACAACTAGTATATGACCGGCTAGAGTCGTTCGGTCTTCATATACGGCCGCATATCCTTCACGAGAAGATGATAACCCCTCACGACATACAAGCTAAATTTGGAGCTTTTCGAGGAGCATTATATGGTATATCAGCCAACGAACGCAAGAACACGTTCCTCCGCCCATCTAATCGCTCTAAAGATATACGTAATCTGTACTTTGCTGGAGGTACAACGCATCCTGGAGGCGGCTCCCCGATGGTCATCATGAGCGGCCGCAATGTCGCCCGTGAACTGCTGAAGGGGTCAGTCCCCAAACAGTTATCATAAATGAATGAAAACGAGCAAACGCCCTAAGCGTTTGCTCGTTTTTAAATTCATCTTTCATACTGTTTCCATTTTGTGGTACACTAATTTTTAAAAACATTGGGGGATATTGCATGGAAGTCCGTCTCTTAAAACCTGAAGATGCAAAAGCTTATTGGGAGCTTCGACTTGAAGCATTAAAATCAAATCCAGAAGCGTTCGCTTCAAGCTATGAAGAAGCGATACAGAGAAAAGATCCACTAAAGGAAGTAGCGAGCAGATTACAAGAAGAAGGAAGTTTTACGTTTGGCATGTTCGATGAAGATCAGTTGATAGGCAATGTAACGTTAGTTCAAGAAAAAGCTTTGAAAATGCAGCACCGCGGCAACATTTATGCCATGTACGTAAGCGCTAATAACCGTAAAGCAGGTGTCGGTCGCTCTTTGATGAAAGCCGTTATTGAACAGGCAAAACGTATACCTGTTCTTGAAAAACTGAACTTAACCGTTGAAGCTAACAATGAAAAAGCAAAGAACCTCTACACTTCACTCGGTTTCAAAACATATGGATATGAAGAAAAAGCCCTTAAAGTAGACGATCAATATCACGATGAAGAACACATGGTGCTGTTTTTATAGTATTGTTTAAAGTTTTTCCTTTTTAAGAGTACTTTTCTATGAATTAAACTGTCTTAGTCGATTTAGCTCCTTAAATGTAAACTGTTTTTGCACTTGCAACCGCTGTTTGGATATACCATCTGGGGTATGCAACTCGTTAATACTAGAAATTTCACCTATAATTCTAGAAGTTACTGAATTAATACGGCGAGATTCGGCCAGAATACGGCGAGTTTTACAGATATATCGGCGAGTCGACAAGACTCGACTCTTTACTACACTGCTCTATACCCCTCTCTCAAAGAAATTGACCAACTAAAACAGAAACGTATAAATTCAAAAAGAGCTGATAACACAGGCAACAACCACCTGGTTTATCAGCTCTTTTACTAGTATCAAGCTATTTCACAGCAATCTGCTTTAACAGATCTCCTTTTTCAACACTTGATACAAATGCTCTTCCATTAAACACTTTATAATTCTGCTTACGAACTTTGTTTAGAATCTCTCGGTAATAAATCGCTGCTAGCTGCACAGGCATTCGTGATTCAATCGGATAGTGCTCTAATGTTTCATTGAATTTTGCATAAAAGACTTCCGCACGAAGCGCTATACTCTCCCATGACGCAATAAAACGAGCATCTACCACTTCATTCTTCAAATCTTCTTCCGTATAACCATATTCAGCCATCACATTCGAGGGAACATACACTCTGTCACGATCCAGATCTTCCGCAATATCGCGCAATACATTCGTAAACTGCATGCCGATCCCAAGCGCGATCGCTCCTTCGCGAAGCCCCTCTTTTTGTTCAGGTGCTAATATCGGCAATAGCATCAAACCGACTGTACTGGCAACGTGATACGAATAGTACTCTAGCTCTTCCACAGTTTCGTAATGTGTCTTATACAGATCCATTTCTTGTCCTTTAACCATATCTAAAAAAGCTTGATGATCCATCTCGAAGTTTTGAAAAACATCCTGCAGTGCGATCCACATTGGCTCGGCTGCAGGAATTTCACCTTTAAGAAACTGATTGAACTCTGCCTTAAAGACAGCTAGCTCTTCCTTGGGGCTCTCTCCCTCATCAACAATGTCATCTACTGTTCTGCAAAATGAGTACACGGCCCAAACGGCACGTCGCTTGTCTTCCGGTAGAAATGAAAATGCTTTATAAAAGGTTTTAGAATGAACTTTAATGATCTCTTCACAATGAGAATAGGATTCCTGAACCGTTACCAACTGTTTCACGCCCTTTCAAGATATTTGGCTAGATGTTTTGCACTCTGCATAACGATGGGAACTCCTCCACCTGGATGGATTGATGCACCAACGGCGTACAGATTTTCGTATGGAAGAGGTTTAATCTGAGGTCGAAACACACCAGATTGTTTTAAAGTAGGCGCAATACCAAAACTGCCACCTTGGTAAAGCCCATCAGTGAGTGCATCATTTGGTGTTCGGATCTCGCTCCACACGATCGAATCTTTCAGCCCAGGATAGCCTCGTTTTTCCAATGAATCAATAATAAAATCTGCATAACTTTGTTTCTCTGACTCCCAATCTACGGTGTCTCCTGAAGGAACTGGAACAAGAACGTATAATACGCTTTTTCCTTCTGGCGCGAGTGTTGGGTCTATTTTTGAAGGATAGAACGTGTAAATGGCCGGATCACGAGGCAACTTCTTTTGTAAGAACACTTCTTGCATATGTTCATCAAAGTGATCCGTCATAAAGAACTGATGAACATCTGCTTCATCAAACATTCTGTCTAGACCAAAGTACAAAAGGAAACAACCAGAAGAAGATTCGTAGTTTTTCTTGACCGGCTTTGGTCCCGGAATAAGATGGTGAATACCAGGAAAGTCACCATTATAGATGACCATGTCATGCAGATGAGTACCTTCTTTTGTCACAACCCCGTTACACGAGTTACTTTGCAACGACAACGCTTCTACAGGGGTGCTTAAACGGATCTCCACACCTTGCTCGACTAGCTTTCTTTGGAGCAAATCTACAACACTTCCATATCCGCCTTTTACATACCAGATGCCGTGAGCATGTTCACTAAATGGCACGAGCGAATACATGGCCGGGGAGTTTTCAGGTGATCCTCCGATATACAGAGTTTGAAACGAAAAAGCTTCCTGCATTCTAGGATGGCTGAAGTACGCTTCTGCTAACTTTTTTACAGATTGATAAGCTTTTAGTTTTGTAAGTGTGTGTAGGTTTTTCGGTGTCCAGAAATCCCTTCGGTTTACGAAAGAACGATCTAAGAACGCCGTTTTCCCTTGATGAAAACGATCGTACATATCTGTTACATAACGTAAGAACCCTTGCTCTTCCCCTGGGAACATTCTCTTAATTTCGTTAAGCTGTCCAGGCAAGTCACTCGTTTTATAAAAATGAGATCCGTCTGGATAATTCAGCTTATACATCGGACTGCATAGGATCAGCTCTAGCTCATCCCGCTCAATGCCAACTTCACTTAAAATTTCATAGATCATTTCAGGAAGCAGCACGATCGTAGGACCGCTATCAATTTTGTAACCTTCTTTTTCAAAAAAGTTCAGCCTGCCGCCAAGTCTGGAACTTTTCTCGTAGATCGTAACTTCTTTACCTTGTTTTCTTAAGTAGAGTGCTGTAATTAAGCCACCAATACCTCCGCCAACAATTCCAGCATTCATACGGATCGAACCTCCATTGCGTCATGTTTCTCTGCCATCATGGTTGTTGTAATACGGGCAGATTCCATGATCGTGGGAAGACCGCTTCCCGGATGAGTACCACCGCCAACTAGCCATAATCCTTCGATTTCTTTTTGTTTATTATGTGGCCTGAAGTACATCATCTGGGTTAATTGATGGCCAAGGTTAAACGTTGCCCCTTTATAAACTGAGAGTTTGTTTTCCCAATCAACCGGCGTGAACATATATTCTGTTTCAATATGCTGTTCCAAATCTTTAAAATCAGTTCGTTCTTGAAGCTGCTCTAGAACAAGCTTTTTAAAATCATGCTTATGATGTTCCCAGTCGATCAAGCTAAAATTGTTAGGAACAGGAGCTAAGATGTAAAGCGCTGATTTCCCTTCAGGAGCAAGAGTTGGATCTGTTACTGATGGATTATGAATATAGATGGAAGGGTCTTGCGACAAAATCTTCTTCTTCGTAATCTCTTCAACATTCTTACGATAATCTTCAGAAAAAACGATCGTATGATGCGGAAGGTCGTATTTCTTATCCACACCGACGTAAAGCATAAATGCTGAGCAAGAATAGCTTTTTTTCATTAGTTTGTCGCTCGTATACTTTTTTGTAGATCCTTTAGGCAGCAACTTTTCCATGGCATGAGCGAAGTCTGCATTAACTACTACTTCATCCGCAAACACTTCTTCACCTGAATCGAGTTGAAGCCCCTTCACTCTGCCTTTTTCAATAATGAGTTCTTTTACACCTGATGAAGTGACTACTTCACCACCGTACTCTTTAATTACTTTAACCATTGCCTCTGTAATTTTGTTCACACCGCCTACAGGGTGATAAACTCCGTATGCGTGTTCCATATAAGAAAGAATGGTAAACGCACCCGGACATTCCCAAGGAGACATGCCCAAATATTTTGCCTGAAACGTAAAGGCGAGTCGTAGTCTTTCATCTGAAAAATACTTTGAAAGTTGATCGTGCAATGAATCCATCACCGTTAACTTCGGCAAAGCTTTAATGAATTTAAGCTGTAAATAATCCAACAAAGAATCATGCTTATTTTGTAAGATGGGCATGAGTGCTTCGAACTTCTCTTTTTCTTTCTTCATAAAACGACGATAGCCTTCACCATTGCCAGGAAAGACCGCTTCTATATTTTTATACATGACAGATTGATCAGTTGTAGAATCAATCGTTGCATCTTTAAATTTCAGCTGATACATCGGTTCAAGTCTTTTTAACTCGATATAATCTTCTAAGCGTCGATCTGCAAGCTGAAACATTTCCTCCAAGATGTGAGGCATATTTAAAAAGGTTGGACCCCTATCAAACGTATAACCATCTTGATGAAAAGCAGAAGTACGCCCACCGATAAACGGTTGTTTTTCGTATACTGTCACTTGATATCCCTTACTGGCTAATAGCATTCCCGCAGTTAGACCACCAGGACCCGCACCAATTACAGCTACTGATTTCATACATGCATACCTTCCTTCTACTTTTACAAACTATATACAAAATATTATACAAAAATTATACGATGTGAGTTCTACGATTGGCAAATTTAAAAGATATAAAAAAACACACTCAAAAAAAGATTCATTGATGTGTGCTTCTTCACATATGGTGTGTATGTAACTTCGACGAAAAAAATAGAAAACCTTCCCAAACAGTTAAATAAAATAAACTTTAAACATAAAACATAAAATGTGACAAATGACCAAAAAAGCCTGTAAATTCTACAGGCTTTCTGAACATCATTCTTTTGAATGTTTTTCTTTGTGATTAAGATAGTCTTCTTCTTCATTTTTTGGCTTTTTCTTTCTAGCTTGGCGCACAATCAATATAACAATAATGACAACTAACAATAAGCTGACATTCAGGAAGCCTCCAAAAAACTTAAAGAGTTCAGACATAAAGTTATCCATGCTGCTTCACCTCTTCTCAGCATTTTCCCCTTTTTTACGGTTTTTAAACCGTTTCTCTACTAAGAAGATGTGTGAGGGGCAGCGTGACACTGACTTTCGTACCTTTCCCTAACTTGCTCGTATAATCAACTTTTCCTCCCATTGATTCAATAATTCGCGTAGATACCATCGTACCCAAACCAGTACCTTGCTCTTTCGTAGAAAAGAAAAGAGACCCCACACGCGCGAGCTGTTCTTTAGTCATTCCTTTACCCGTATCCCTCACAATAATCTTAACAGTGTCATCCTCTTCCATTAGTTTTATTGTCACACGCCCTTCTTTTGGCGTTGCCTCTACTGCATTCTTTAAAATATTTATTAGAGCTTGTTTTAACTGATTGCGGTCCGTTGTCAGAACTGCATCTGATTCAATCGTATGGGTGAGCGAAATTCCTTCCTTTAACGCATAAGGATTTAATAGAATACTTAATTCCATGACTAATAAAGGAAGAGGAAATGTTTCGATCTTTTTAAATTCAGGTTTGGCAAAGTTTAGATAATCACTGATAATATTTTCCGCTCTGCCTAATTCACTTAAGATGAGTGGATAGTAATGCTTATGACGCTCGTCTTCCCCTTCCATCAACTGAAGAAATCCTTTTACAACAGTTAGCGGATTACGAACTTCATGTGCGATTGATGCAGCAAGTTCCCCAAGCGTATGCTGCTTCTCAGAACGTCGAATCTCGTCCTTCATTAAATTTCTTTCAATGACAGATTCATTTAATACTGCGGCGAAAACAACAGCAAAGATTTGAATGGTTCCAAACACACCTATGTATAGTGCTAACTTTTGATCAATCACTAAAAAATTCTGATTAAAATTCAGATAGATTAATAAGATGATTAACTGAACAAGCGCGGGCCAAGAGCCTATGATAATCGAAAGATAAACTCTTTTTTTCGGGTTAGATTTCCAGAAGTACTTATAGATGAGAAAAGGTAAGGCACAGGAAATAACTGCTACGATATATGCTAAGAAAAGCGTTTCGCCACCCATAGCTGTTCTAGTCAGCATAAGAGCAGCAATCGTTATGATTCCAGAAATTGGACCACCATAAAAAATAGACAGAACGACCGGAACATACCTTAGATCCCAATACAGTGAGGAATCGTAATAGGCAAAATACATGCAGAGCGATGCAGCAGATCCATATAGTATGCCTAAGAAATATGGTGATCGGCCTATTTTTCGATGTTCGAACAAAAAGCTATAGCTCAATACGGGTGCAAGAACAATTAAAACATGTAAAAGCAGCTTCTCAACGATCATTCTATACTCCTTAGTCCTGAATGTCTTATGTTCTATCAATACGACAAAAAAAGGGCAATTCCTTCAAGAATCGCCCTTTTATTATGACTAAAGCCTCATTATTATTCTAAATCCACCGATTAAGCATCTTGCTTTAATTGACTATGATAGAGAGAATGATAAAATTTCTTGTTCTTGAGCAATTCATCATGTGTCCCTTTTTCAAGAATACCACCATCGTGAAGGACTAAAATTTGATCAGCCTGTTGTATCGTGTTCAATCGATGTGCGATCACAAAGCTTGTTCTTCCCTGCATAAGACGCTGCAGAGCTTCTTGTATCTTCATTTCAGTAATCGTATCAATGGAGCTAGTCGCTTCATCTAAGATCAGTAGTGACGGATCCGCTAAGATGGCTCTTGCGATAGATAGAAGCTGTTTCTGTCCCTGGCTGATGCCGCTTCCTTCTTGGTTCAGTATCGTTTTATATCCTTTAGGCAGCTTCTGAACGAAAGAATGAGCATTCGCTAGCTTTGCAGCATTCACTACTTCTTCATCCGTCGCATTTAAACGTCCGTACCGTATATTTTCAAGGATGGTTCCTTCAAACAAAAAAGAATCTTGGAGGACAAACCCCATATGACTTCGAAGAGAGCTTCTTTTCACTTTTTTAATATCATGTCCATCGATTAAAATCTGACCGCTATCGCTCTCGTAAAACCTGGAAAGGAGATTTACGATAGTTGTTTTTCCTGCACCAGTCGGTCCTACTAACGCTACCGTTTCTCCTTCTTTCACTGAAAAATTCAATCCACTCACGGTTTTTTCATCCTTCTCATAAGAGAAAGAAACATCTTGGAACACTACTTTACCTTTTACAGCAGACAGTTCAGTAGCACCTGTTTCATCCATCTCCTCTTGTGATTCATCCAGGATTTCAAAGACTCTCTCCGCACCAGCAACTGCTGACAATAATGTATTAAATTGGTTGGCTAAGTCATTGAGCGGTCTTGTGAATTGTCTAGAATACTCAACGAATATAACGATCACACCGATCGATACTTTCCCATTCAACGCAAGTACGCCGCCGATCCCCGCTATTAACGCGAAGCTTCCATTGTTAAGCACGTTCATCAATTTCGGAATAAAGCCTGAGAAGGTCTGCGCCCAATATCCAGACTCTCTCAACCGTTCATTCTTAGCCATAAATTCTTCCATCACTCTTTTTTCCTGCGAAAATGATTTTACGATACGCTGGCCAGAAGTGATCTCTTCGATATAACCATTGATCTCGCCCAGATTTCTTTGTTGTTCTTTAAACCGCGCGCCTGTTCTTTTCGTAATCCACTTTAACCCTAAGAACATGAGTGGCACGATAGATAAAGAGATCAGTGTCAGTATCGGACTTAAATAGATCATGACACCCACTGTTCCAACGAGGGTGAGTATGCTTGAGAACACTTGAATAAACGAACTGTTCAACGTGGAACTGACGTTTTCTATATCATTCGTCACACGGCTCATCAGTTCACCATGTTGCCGTTTATCAAAAAAGGAAATCGATAATCGGTGAAACTGGTTAAACAGATCGTTTCTCATTCTTAACACGGTATCTTGCGCGATTCCGATCATCCAATAGTTTTGCAGCCAAGTAGACAAAGATTGACCTACAAAAACAAAGATGAGACCAAATAAAAGTTTGTTTAGTCCTTCTATATTTTCTTTTACAATATACGAGTCTATAGCCATACCGATCAAGAATGGCCCGAGTAAGCTTAAAGCTGAGCTTATGATGACCATGAGCAAGACTAGACTAAGCAGAAATTTTTGATCAGAAAAGTAGCTTCCGATTCGTTTGATGGTACTTGCCCAATTTTTTGGTTTTACTTTTTTTCCAAATAAGTGATTATGTGGATGAGGTCTGTTTGAACCCTTTGACATGCTGAAAGTCCTCCTCCCCAAACTGTGATTGAACGATCTTTACGTATAACGGTGAGGTATTCAACAGTTCTGCGTGAGTACCCCATGCACCAACTGCTCCATCATCTAGAAGCAAAATATGATCAGCTTCCATCGCAGTACTAATCTTTTGTGTAATAATGAACGTTGTACAAGAATACGTTCTTAACGCTTTTAACAGCTTTCCTTCTGTTTTCAAGTCCAATGCACTCGTACTATCATCGAGCATGAGTATTTTTGGTTTGCGAACGAGTGCTCTTGCAATAGACAAGCGCTGCTTCTGTCCACCAGAAAGGTTTACACCACGCTGGCCGACTCGAGTATCATATTGATTCGGTAATTTTTCCACAGTCTCATGAATTTGTGCATCAACGGCTGCAGATATGATCTCATCAGAAGTAGCTCCCTCTTTACCCCAACCTATATTCTCTGAAATTGATCCGGTAAACAGAACAGCTTCTTGAGGAACCACACCAATACCTTTTCGCAAGGTTTCGATCGGATAGTTCATTACATTTTTTCCATCAACTAGTACTTCACCTTCTGTTACATCATAAAGCCTCGGTACGAGCTGAAAGAGTGAGGTCTTACCTGAACCAGTTGAACCAAGTATCGCTAAAGTCTCTCCTGGTTTTACAGAAAAAGAAAGATCTCTTAGAACCGGAACATCACTTCCTGGATAGTGAAACGAAACTTTTTTAAATTCGACTGCTCCGTTACTTATCTTCAGAGAGTGGTCTGTATCTTGAGATTCAATGAGGTCTATTTCTGTATCTAGCACTTCTCCAATTCGCTGGGCAGATGCTTTTGCACGTGAGAATGCCATAATAATAAACGATATTATCGTCAAGACAGAGGAAATACGGAATGAGTAGTTTACGATCGCTACCACCTCTCCTACCTCAATTGACCCCATACTCACCTGTCTGCTTCCGAACCAAAGAATAAACAGAATTCCAATATTCATGACAAATAATAAGACAGGAATCGATACTTCGATCAAACGAAGAGAGGAGACTGTTTTTTCCTTCAACTCTCCACTCGCTTGTTCAAAGCGATTTTTCTCAAAATCTCTCCGTAAGAATGCTTTAATTAGTCGCATTCCCATTAGATTTTCACGCATGACACGATTCACACCATCCAGCTTATCTTGCACATCTCTAAACATACTGCCAGCCGTTTGAAGAACCCATTTTAAGAAAAATAACAAGAAAGGTAATATAACGACTAGTAGTAAAGCCAGTTTCCAGTTCACGATTAAAGACATGATCACACCACCGGCTAGTAATAGTGGTGCTCGAAGCATGATCCTCAAACTCATAAATACTGTATTCTGAAGTTGCGTTACATCATTTGTCATTCGTGTTATTAATGAAGAAGCAGGAAACTTATTGAAATTTACAAAAGAAAAAGACTGTACCTTCTGGAATACACGCCGTCTAATATCAAAACCATAGTTCTGACTAACATGTGCGGAGAAGAATGAATTTGCAATTCCTGCTGCAAATGCGACTAGAGCTAGCCCAAACATGACAGCTCCCCAGTACTTTATAACACTCAAGTCGCTCTTCAAGATGCCATCATCAATAATCTTAGCCATAATCAACGGCTGCAGAAGTTCAACGCCAAGTTCAGTTAACGTTAAAAATAAAGCAACTCCGATCGCGACACGGTATGCTTTTAAATACGAAAATACTTTCCACATAATTGATCCCCCGAACGTCACCGATGTTTAACAAACTTAACCATCTATTAGTATTTTATCCTTTTTCATAAAAATATTTAACTATTTCGACTTCTTATCCTATTTTTTAGTAAAAAGAAAACCCGCCTAAGTGTTCAGCGGGGCTCTTCTGTCTTATCTTCTTTTCCGTTCACTTCAATGTCTGCTTTCTTCGGCCACGTTTTTACATGGTCAGTTTCTAATATCCCCATCGTAACATCACCAATGTCTGTATCTTCTAAAAGCTTATCCCTCACCCGAAACTTTATATCATCTGCGTCTGCCAGAGTAAATCCTTCTTTAAGTTCAATATAGCTTTCTACATGATATCTTCTGCCCTCTTGCAAAATTCGTAGTTCTTTAATATCCACGACATCCTGGTCTGAAAGAATCATATTCGCAATACGGTCTTCAACTACTTTTGGAGCTGCAACTCCAATCAATCCTCGAGTGTTTTCGATTCCTAACTTAAATGCTACAACAACGAGAAGGATTCCGATCAATAATGTTCCGATACCATCTAATATATATGCTCCGGTTAGGTCTGCTAATACGATAGATATAAGTGCTAACAAAGCCCCTGAAGTCGCGATTAAATCTTCATAAAAAACTAAGCGGGTTGGCGGTGCTGCTAAAGCAACATTCTTAAAAGACTCCTTTACGATACCAAATCCTTTTGCATCACTTCTCGTCTCGTGGACAATCTCCTTCATCGCCTTTATGAGGATAAAGCCATCAACTAAGATCGCTAGTATCATGATTGATATATTCAACAATAGATTTGTTGAAGATTGTGGATCTTGTATAAGCTTCCATCCTTTTAATATCGTTTCGTAAGCCATAATAGAAACTACGATTACAGCTACTAAAACGAACAGATTCACCACTCGGCCAAAACCAGCCGGAAATCGTTTAGTCGGTTCCTTTTCAGAAAGAGCACTTCCGAAAAATACAAACGCCTGATTTAGTGCATCTGCAGCCGAATGCAGAGTTGTTGCAAACATGGCACCACTTCCGCTGACTGCAGCAGCAATTCCTTTAGCAATAGCAAGTACTGTGTTTCCTAATGCGGCAATGCCGGACGATTTATTTCCTTTTTTAAGTAGTTCAATCAAAGGTCTGCCTCCACTCTTGTTTTGTATTTTTTAACATTCATAATAACTCGTTAATGTTATTGTTTATGACTACGTTATTGAAGCTTAGATTACGTACCCATACAACAGCTAGTTTGGGGTAGGTCTTTAATGACTCTCCTTGGAAAAAAAGTGTAACGAAACATGGAAATCACTTACTTTCAAAGGCAACAAAGAATAAGTAAAAGACTTGTTACGTACTTTTATAAAAGATTTTTCCTTCAGCTCATTGACTCCCTTGAAGTTTATTGGAGTGGAAGGTGCGAGACTCCTGCGGGACAGGCGGGCAGGTGAGACACTTAAAAGTGAAACGTATAAATGTGGCTCACCGCCTGCCCCGCGGAAAGCGAGCACTTGGAACGGAAATAAACTACTTTCATAAAACATCAATGAACACCAAAACATCTTTTCAATAAGAATTCCTGTAAAGCTCCCTATTTAAACCACATAAAAAAACAGGCTGCTACAAACAGCCTGTTCAAAATCAATTATTAGGATACTTTCTCTTCATTATTACCTTGTACTTCTTTATATCCACCTTCCCAATACTCTGCATTCTTAATGCCTAGTTTGGTTGAATCAAAAACAGGATCAAGCCCCGCTTTCTTCTGTTCCTCGTAATCTTTTAAAACGCGAAGAGCTGGCTTTGCTAGTATGAGTATGGCAATTAAGTTCAGCCAAACCATGATTCCTAGTCCAAGATCTCCTAGCGCCCAAGCTAAGTCTGCTGTTTTCACAGCTCCGTAATACGTCGTTCCTAATAAAACAACCTTGAGCAAAAACATTGGAATTTTATTATTGCGGCCTCTCATGAGGTAGGCGATATTCGTTTCGGCAATATAGTAATACGCCATAATCGTTGTAAATGCAAAGAAAAATAGGGAAACTGCTACAAAACCTGAACCGAATCCAGGAAGAACAGATTCAATGGCTTCTTGTGTAAAAGCAGTACCCGCTTCTACGTTAGGGATGTTCTCGACAATAAACGACTTGTCCGCTTCATTTTGAACGTTATACATGCCTGTAAAAAGAATCATGAACGCTGTTGCCGTACATACCAGCCACGTGTCAATGTATACAGAGAATGCTTGTACAAGTCCTTGTTTGGCAGGATGCGATACTTCTGCAGCAGCAGCCGGATGAGGCCCTGTACCCTGACCCGCTTCGTTTGAATAGATTCCACGTTTAACTCCCCACATGATGGCTGAACCTACAATCCCTCCAAATGCTGAATCAAAAGAGAACGCGCTTCTGAAAATTAAAGAAAGGACCTCAGGAATCTGAGGGATATGAAAAGCAACGATGATTAGTGAAACAAGCACATAACCAATTGCCATAAATGGAACAACATACTGTGCTACATTGGCAATCCTTTTAACACCACCAAAAATAATAGCGGCTAAAATAACAATTAAGAAAATACCTGTTACAGATGGATTGATGTTAAAAGCATTATCAAGTCCAGCAGCAATCGAGTTTGATTGGATACCTGGCATAAGCAGTGCCATAGCAGCTAGAGCGGATACCGCGAAAATGATACCGTACCATTTCCATCCGATGCCCTTTTCAATATAGTACGCAGGACCACCTCGGTACTCCCCGTCCTGTTTTACTTTATAAACTTGCGCAAGTGCTGATTCAACAAAAGCACTCGAAGCACCTATAAACGCGATCATCCACATCCAGAAAACCGCACCAGGGCCACCAAAGCCGATCGCTGTTGCTGTTCCTGCAATGTTACCTGTTCCTACTCGACCAGATAACGCAATCGCCAAAGCTTGGAAAGAAGAAACACCCGCTTTCGAACTTTTTCCTTCTAACATGAGTTTGATCATTTCTTTAAAATGACGGACTTGCAAAAATCTCGTTAAAATTGAAAATAATAGCCCTACCCCTAAACAAAAATAAATCATCGGCTGACTCCAAAGAATCGCCACTGCATCTCCTACAAACGTTTCAAAGCTGTTCAAAACTTTACCCCCTTGTATTTGACTGAAAATTTTATCTATTTGTAATTATAAGATAAATCATATATGATTACAAATTGTGACTAGAAACGTCAATAATTGTTTCCGGTTTTTCCTTATTATGAAGTTAGTCATGGTAAGAAAACAAGATAAAATTCTTTCCAGTATGGACATTTGTATCTTTTGTCGCGTACAGTTCCTAGTTGAATCTCAAAAACCCAGGAAAAAATAGTAGAATATATGTATGAAAAATTGTGCATAAAAAAACCCAACTGATGACCAGATGGGTTAAAACTGTCTATTTTTTTAGTGCGTTTTGTTTACAATCGTCTTAAGCTTTGATTTACGAATAATCTGGTTGATGACTTCAGAGAAAACAAGACCAATAGCTATACTCCCTGAGATCATAAAGGCTTTTGCAGCTAGATTAATGGCAAGATTATAATCATTCTCGACGAAGCTTCTCATTGCATTGTATGCAATGCCTCCGGGTACTAAGGGAATGATGCCAGCTACACTATATATAATAATGGGCGTCTTATACTTTTTGGCAAAGTATTGTGAGGCGATAGCGATCGTAAACGATGCGATAACCGTTGCTAACACCATGTCTACCCCATTTGTTTCTAATAAGAAGTAGAAGATCCACCCGATCATTCCTACTAGACCACAGTGAAAAAGGGAGCGTTTTGGACCATTAAAAATGATAACAAACGCTGCTGACGCTATAAAACTCGTAATGATTTGTTCAACAATGGTCATCGTGAACGCTCCTTCTTAAAAAAATGAAAAGATAACAGCAATTCCTGCACCTATCGCAAATGCTGTTAAAAAAGCATCTGCGCCTTTAGCCAGTCCAGAAATAAGGTGTCCGGCCATTAAATCACGAACAGCATTCGTAATCAGCAACCCCGGCACCAAAGGCATAACGGAGCCAATAATAATCTTGTCCAGCTCCCCGCCAATGCCTGTGGAAACAAAGAAGAGAGCTTGTAATCCGATTAAAAGGGATGCAGAGAACTCTGAGAAAAATTTTATCGGGACAAGCTGGTGAAAATACAGCAAGGACAAGAACCCAAGTCCACCTGTAATAAATGCTGGGAAAAAGTCTCTCCATTCTCCTTGAAACATGATCAAGAAACATCCTGAAGAGACGGCTGCTGCTAAAACATGAATCCATAAAGAATAAGGAGAACCTGATTCACCAATCTTTTTTAACTCTTTATATGCTTCTTCAATCGTAAACTCACCAGCACTGATTCTTCGCGATATCCCATTCACTTGAGCCACCTTTTCTAGATCTGTTGTTCGTTCAACGATCCGAATCAACTTTGTCTTCGTTGGCTCGTTACCCTCTACAGAAAAAAGAATGCCGGTTGGTGTTACATAAGGATGTGACTGATAAGCACCAAAAGAAGAAGCGATACGCATCATCGTATCCTCTACACGGTAGGTTTCTGCTCCGCTTTGCAGCATGATCTTCCCTGCTAATAAACAGACTGCCATGATATCGTAGGTTTCTTGTTTCTCCATTTCCATTAAGCATACTCTCCAATATATTACTTACCATCATTCTACCCAAAAGTAGAGCGTTAATATTTTTACAGTTTAACTGATTGTCACTGAGTTCGGCAATGGAGTTGAACAAGTTTACAGATGTTACTACAATAAATTCATAAGTTAGTCACCATACACATCAAATAAATAGCGAAAGTGATCCTGCTTATCCTGTTTCTTTTTAGGGAGCACACTTTTTTCGTGAAGTGAAATGGTAAACCATGAAAGGGATAGAATAGAAACACACATAAAAATAAGACTGACGATGCCGGTTAAAACCACCACAAGGCATACCTCCTTTTGTTATATGCAAAGGGTATGGTATGAAACGCGTTTCAGAGCAAGAAAAACTTTTGAAGAAAAGGTGAAGGCATGACCAATATTAGAGATATAGCGAAGTTGGCTGGTGTTTCTGTTACGACAGTCTCACGTGTCATAAATAATCATCCATATGTTAGCGAGGAAAAAGTATCTGCTGTAAAGGCTGCTATGAAAACATTCAACTATCACCGTAACATTAACGCCGTTCATTTAAGCAAAGGAAAAACTCATTTGATCGGTATAGTTGTTCCGTTCTCTAACCATCCTTACTTTGGTCTATTGATTGAGGGAATCGCGAATGCTGCATTAGATCATAATTATAAGCTTGCTCTTATTCAAACGAACTATGAAGAAACAAAAGAAATGGAAGCTTTGAGGATGCTTGAAGACAAGCAGATCGATGCGCTGATCATCTGTTCGAGAATCTGTGCATTGGACGTCATTGAAAGTTACAGCTTGTATGGACCTATCGTCCTTTGTGAAGATTCAAGAAACAATAAGATCTCCTCTACATTTATAGATCATTATAAAACATTTACCATGTCTCTCCATTATTTATACAAAAAAGGGCATCAACAGATCGGCTATACGATCGGAAGGCAGACAGGTACAAACAGCAGCCAGAGAGATGCAGCTTATAAAGATTTCTTAACAAGAAATGCATTATATTATGAGCCAAGTTACATCTTCACAAATCGTTTTGATGTTGAAGATGGTGTTAACGTAGTAGAGCATCTATTAGACATGAAAAGTCGTCCGACCGCTCTACTTGTCACGAGCGATCAAGTAGCCGCTGGAATCCTAACAGGTAGCAGAGAATACGGCCTAGCTCTTCCAGACGACCTTGCAATCATGAGCTTTGATAATCAACCCATCTCAAGGGTTATGCATATTACAACACTTGAAATCCCTTTTGTTGAAGTGGGTAGGAAGCTTTTTCAGCAAGCAATGAACGGTCAGGAAGTGTCACATGAAGAGGTTCAGGTACGATTGATTGAGCGAAAGACGGTTTAACATAAAAAGAAAGCTAGCACTTAGAAGGGGTTAAATTCACCTCGTAAGAGCTAGCTTTTTTGTTAAGGATGATTGTTTATTGTTGTTTTGTTTTTTCTCATACCAGGTATGAGTAGTGCTAACAATACCGCTACGCCTAGAATGATTAATGCAGAATAGATCACCGATATTGAAAATCTTGTTGTATTCTTATTCTGCTCTTCCCCGTCATCTAAAGCTGATAGATTTTCTTCTCTTCCAGCAGCAAATAGTCCCATCGTTTTAGCTTTAGATGCCGTACTATTATCCATCTTAACGGATTGATCAAACAATTCATCTTGCAAATCTTCCAATTGGTTATCTGACGTCTTCGTAAACGTTAAATCCTTCTGCTCTTCTGGAAGCCTCTTTTTCTTTCCAGACAGTGATTCCTCTTGGAGATATTCCGTACTTTCTTTAAACTGATTTTCTTCATATAAATTTGGCGCTAATTCTCTAATGCTTGCACCTGCAAATACTGTTTCAGGTCCAATGCATATAAGAAAAAGTATCATGACCGATAAAATCTTTTTAATAAGCTTCATGCGCCTGGTCCGTATTTGTTTTCTTAGATGGTTTTTTCCATAATTGAATGGCATATGGAATTAACGACAATATGATAATCAAACCAACTAAGAAGAAACAGCCTATCAAATAATCATTATCTGCACCGTATTGTATGGACAGATATACATCAGACATTGGATCATCATATTGAAAGTTAGGTGCTGCTAGAGCAAGTAAAGGGCTAACAAAGAATAAGATTAGACCTACACTAGCAATCCATCCGATGAATTGACCAACATTAAACGCTGAGCGTACTAAGGTTGATGCAGCTGTCAGCAATAATACGGTGAATACGGAAAACTGAATCGAGTTGGTATTTGATAATGAGTAGATCTCTAGACCGAACAAACTAATAACAAGACCTACAATCAAGTTCAACAACCCGAAAACAGAATTTTTTACTAAAAACGGAAGTGGGCTAAAATAGTAACTGAAATAACCAATTAGTAAACTACTGATTAAAATGACGATAAGAATTGCCACTGGCGGTACAGCTTTAACAGCTTGTGAATCTACCTGTGGATTATCACCCGAAACTTTTAATGGATTAGCTAAGTAATCATATACGTACCCATTACTTTGCCCATCTAAGTAAGTATTGCCGAGTACATCAAATACGTCATCTCTTACTAACTTGGTAGATTCTACATTTGTTGTCCATTTCTCATTTAAGACACTTGCATCATTCTGTACACTGCTTACTTTTGTTTGTAGATCACCCGTATAATTTACGACTGATGTTTGTCTTTCACCTAAATTATCCATTAAGTCATTAATCATCATTACTTCTTGATTAATGCTTTGTTGATTTGAAATTAATTGTGAACCTTCACTAGCTTGCGATGGCTCATTCATTTTTATTTCTTGTAATTTCATTAATGCTTTGTTTGCACTATCCTCTATTGAACCTATGTTCTTCATAAGTTCTTGTTGTTGTTCGTCTAAACTTAGCTGATAATCCTGTTTAAAGTTAGTGAAGTTATCTCCTAATCCCCTCATTTCTTGCTGTGTTACTGGAAAATTAGTTTGAAGTTCATTCCATTTATTTCTTTCCTCTTCATCTAAACTAAGAGTCAGCTTTATTCGTGTCTTTAGGTCCTCATTATCAAGCACAGCTTTTTTACTATTGTCGCCATTCGCTTTTAATACCATCTCATATTGCGACAAAAGCGCATAATATGAAAGTGTTCCTTCCAGATTACCCATAGGAAGTGGAGAATTAAACAATTCGGACAAACCATAATTTAAATCTAATATTTCTCTTTCCTTCTCTTGGATTTGAATAAATAATTTTAAATTTCCTTCTCTTAGTTTTTTATTTGCATTAATAATCTCTTGATAATTTACAAAAAGATTATTATAAAGTTCCTTTAGCTTTGAATATTCTATTTTCCAGCTATCTTCATTCGCTTTTGTTTCAATTTTTACTTTTAAATCTGCAATTTTCACACTAATCGCTGTTAATTGTTCTAAAGCTGTAGTAACCTCTGGTTGCGGATTTGGAATTGCAACCAACAGATCTTTCACTTGTGTTACTTGTTGATTAATGGCGAGTAACTCATTCAACTCTTCATCAAAATTTGCTTTATTTGGATCTTCTGGATCAACTGGATTACTAATATCACCTGGATCTCCGTCTTGAGCATTTCCTAGTTGAGCTCGTGCAACTTTAATTTTTTCTTCTAACTGTATCAGATCTGTTTGTCTTTGTTGACTGACATATGCGTCTATAATATCACTATGAATTACATTCATATCTGATATTTGTCTTTCAACTTGTTCTATTCTTTCTTTATTTAAATCATTAATAGATTGATTGTTACCTTCCAACAATTTATTTATTCCAGACATGTTAGTAATAAACTTTTCACCTTGATTATTAAAAATACGTTGGGACTCGCTGTGTTTAGCTATAAAATTTTCTTTCCCAGCGTCAATTAAAGCTAAATTTTGTTGTTGTGCTTCACCCAGTAAGGCCTGCTGATCAGCTTGATAATCTTTATATTTTTGGACATATTGCACAAATGATGAAAGTGTTTGTTCAAATTGATTCAAGTTATTTGCTCGTTGTGGTGATGTCTCGTCAGCCTGCTTCATACTTGATTGAAGCTGAACGAGCATATCTTTTTGCCTTTCTAGCTCTCCGGCAAGTTCAACAGAACTAGGCTTATAAAAACTAATCATCGTTGTTTGGAACTCAATCTCTTTCTCTAATATACGGTCAAACTCTGTTCTAACCTTCTTCATATCTTGAGAGACATAGTTCCAATAAAGCGAAGCCATTTGTTTATTTAATCGATTGCCCGCATAATCCAGTTCACGTAATATTTTTTCTTTATTTACAGCTGTTAACTGCGATTGAACTGTGTATTGAAAATCAGCTTTAGTAGGCTGCTTTTCATCATATGTCATAACATTAGAAGTAAAGTTTGAAGGAATATAAACAACCGCATCATACTTCTTGTTTTTAAGACCGCTATCTGCTGCACTTCTGCTGATAACTGTGTACTTATAGTCGGATCCGTCTTTTAGTATAGCTGGAACTTCCCTGCCTAACTGTAATTGATTCTCCTCTTCTTCTGAACCGAGATCTTCATTTACAATTGCTATAGAACGGGTACCGTTAGCTTTTACTTCCATAGGATTCTCTCCCAAAAAGTTCATAAACAGTTGGGGGAATACTAGAATAATAGCCACAGCCAAAAGCATCTTTATCCTATATTTCCATGAGTTCATCATGTGTATATCTTCCTTTCGATGACACTTAGAGGAATTTGAATTTTTGTTTCTTTTCCATTTTCTACGTAATAACCGTACCCTGCATGAACATCTTCTTCTTTCCTGTTATAAGGTAAGGTAAACAGGCTTTGTTCCGATTTTTTCATTAATACGAGCGCTTGGCGTATTTGCTTAATCTCATTCGTGAACAAGTCAAAACCTTTTGTGATTTCGTTGTTGTTTCCTGAGACAATAACATTAAATCCAAGGTGACTGTAATTTTTCATGTACTTTGATAATCGATCTTGAAGCAGACTATCAGTAGATTGAAGGAACCTTGAGTACCCATCAACTACAAAATATAAAGGGGTAAAAGTTTGATTCAATGTTGTGCCTTTTGATAAAGCTTCTACATATTCCCTCTCTCTTTGCTTAAGCACTTCTTCTGTTTGATCTAGCCATGCTGAAATATGTTCTTTCGTTTCAAGATACACGACTTTTTCCTCTCCAACATAATTGGAAAGTCCACGATCCACTGAATCAAACATGCCTATCGTTTCTGTATCTTGAAGCAAAATGGTATTTAGCATAACTCTTAACGCATTGGTTTTTCCTTTTTGCGTTTGTCCCACAATTAAACAATGCTTGTTCTTAAGGAAATTCATATAGACCGGCTGCACAAATTCTTCGTCAAGCCCAATTGGTAATATACCTGGTCTTTGATTTCCTTTTGTATATTGGGTGAAATTCACCATCGTTAGTTCAGAAGGCAGCATTGGTATCGCTTCAGGACTCGTACTATCTTTGTACTTTTCAACAATGCCCATAATATCTTGTTTCATATTTTCTAATAGTTCATAATCGTCATCCCCATGGGTTGGCAGATAAACTTGAGAGAAAAATGCTTCTTCTCGCTTAATAATCGCTCTTCCTGGAATAGGTTCTAATGAAAAAGGCACCTTACCAAGAACAGTATACGATTCTGAATGATCCATTAAATAATGAACGATCTTTGTTTTTAAATTGTTCATGAGAGACTGTCTAACCGAATTGATTCTTGTAGCTGTAAAGATCATATAAATCCCTAACGTTTGTCCATCCCGTGCAAACTGAGTCATCTGCATTTCTAAATCAGGCATCTCTTCTTTTACTAAATCAAAGTTATCAATCGTTAAAAATAGGATTGGTAGCTTTTGCTCGTGAAGTTTGTTATACATTTTTATACTGCTTACTTCACTTTTTTGAAATTGCTGTTTACGTTCTGCTATTTCATCTTTTAAAAATCTCATGAACTTTTCTATCTTTCTTTCTTCGTCCATCAAGAAGTAATCTGCCGTATGAGGAAGTTGTTTTAAAGGTAGAAGCGCCCCGTTTCCAAAGTCAAACAGATAATAGTGTAACTCCTCAGGACTTAGCTTTGTTGCCATGGATAACAAAATTGTCATAACGGAATGTGACTTTCCATAACCCGAGGAACCGAAGATCCCAATGTTTCCATCATCCATTAGTTTGTATACATAAGGAGTTTGTGACTGTTTCTCAGGTTCGTCTACTAGACCTAAATAAATATCAGAGTCTTTTTCATCAAACTCTATTTTATGAATTAAACGATTGTTTAATGGAGGCAGCCAAGGACTGTTCAGCTTTTTAATTCCCATATCCTTCTGCAGCTCTTCAATCCGATCAACAATAACATCTATTTCTGCTTCTGCATCCTTTTTCTTTTTAGAATCGGATGATAGTCCGGATAAAGGTACCAGACCTAAATCTGTTACAAGCGCGACTTCATCTTCACTAACAACGTTTTCCTCCAAGTATGGCGCACCACTCCAAGCCGATTGAAATAATTCGTAAACTTCATTATTACCGACCTGAAGGTACCCTCTACCCGTCACTGTTATGGAAGAAGCATCAGCATTTTTTAAAATTTCTCTACTATCTGCTGCATCCTGAACTTTTAAGGCTATTTTAAATCGAGCATTACTCCAAATCTGATCGTCAATGACCCCACCTGGTTTTTGTGTGGCAAGTATAAGATGCACACCCAAACTTCTTCCGATCCTCGCAGCACTGACTAATTCTTTAATGAATTCAGGTTCTTCACTTTTCAATTCAGCAAATTCGTCAGAAATTAAAAACAGATGCGGCATCGGTTCTTTGGTTTCACCACGTTTATACAGATTTGTATATTCATTGATGTGGTTAACTTCATATTTATCAAATAGTCTTTGTCGTCTTTTTAACTCACTTTTGATGGACGCAAGTGCCCTTGCAGTAAAGTTTCGGCTTCCCTCAATATTAGTGATTGTACCCAGCAGATGCGGCATGTTCTTGAAAGGCTGGGCCATTCCGCCACCTTTATAATCAATTAACAAAAAGGCAACTTCATGAGGATGAAAATTAACAGCTAGAGATAAGATATAGGTTTGTAAGAATTCACTCTTACCAGACCCTGTCGTCCCTGCTAAAAGACCATGTGGACCATGAGCTTTTTCGTGCAAATTGAGTTCAACAAGATCCTCTTTACCCTTTAACCCTATTGGTACTGCAAGTGATTTAGAAGATTCTCTCGTTGTCCAATTGTGTTGAATAGGCAGATCAACAACTTCTTTAGCCCCAAATAGCTCAAGAAATGACACACTGTTTGGAATTGAATTCGTCATTCCTACAAGGTGATTCAACGTCCTTAGGGTTCTTGCATATTTTTCATTTCCGTCTTGCTTATGTGCATCGAGTTTAAAAGGTATTTGTACAGCCTTTTTATCCTCGATTAATATGTCGCCCTCTGACTCGTTGATGTAGCGAACAAGGGTGTGGATATTGTCAGTTAAACTTTCTTTTGTTTCTGCTGCAAATACTACCGAAATTCCTAAGTGAGAGTATTCTCCCTCTAAATATTCAAGCAATACATGTTCTGAAAGTAACTGTTGATCGAGTACGATAAAAACTAGATGAGGAGAAAACCTAATCTTATCTTTTTGGCTGTTCGTATCTAAATCTCGTTCTCGAATCAATTCATAGACTGAGGATAATAGTTGATCCCTCGTCTGCTCATTATAGATTAGACCTTTAGCATGAGAGTTGGGCAACTGAAAATGCGGCAGCCATTTAACCCATTCCCATTGTTTATAGTCTTTTTCATTAAATATAAAAATTAACCTTACGTCATGATAGCTATGGAAAAATGCCAATTGACCAATGAGCTGATGAAGTTCATTCTTCATTACTGATTCTTTCCCGATAAGACCCATTGCTCCATTTGATAAATTAACTGTGATTGGAACGTTTTTAACTTCTTGGTATACTTTTTCCAGATTTTGTGATTGTTCAAGCAGGTCATCAATTTCCCTGTTCGCCATATCCCCACTGTTTAAAGATAACGTATAGCTTGAAGGTACATTCCCTAAACCAATTCTTATTTGAAGAAGATCATGACTTTCAAGTGTTCTTTCCCAGATCCGATCAGATATTTCTTCTGTGTAATATTTCATCTGTTCAAACGACGGATAATGGTACTGCAGCACATTCCTCTGCTTTTCCGCTAACTCTTCAAGTTCTTTTCTCTTGTTAAGGAGATACAAGTTGTATACCTTCTGGCGTTTAATCTTTCTTTTCTTGAAGTTTCCGCGTTCTTTAAAATACTGAACCGAAGAAGTGACAAGTGTAGTTGCAAACATCACCATTGAAACGATAATAAAAATTCCTCTTGGTTGTATGATTGCAACAATACCCATAACAATCATCATTAAAAGCGGAGGCATGATAATTAACCAAAGACCTCTATTTGGGTTTTCACCCTCTTGTGACGGAAACGACAGTGTCACTTTATCTTTTGGAAGATCAAAGACCATTCGTGGTGTTCTTCGATAATTAGGATATTTCTTACTCATTTCTGAAACAGGCTGTTTGGCTGAAGGAAGCTTTGTTGTGAATTCTTTCCTGCTAATAACCTGAATTAAGTCTGTATCCAATAATTTAATTGACATGAAAGGCCAAAATAGAATGTCACCTACCTCAAACTTTGTGGGACCACTTATCTTATGACCATTCAAATAAGGCTCGCCTTTATTAGGTGAGATCATCCATCTCTCTCTAGCCTTGATAAGTACGAATGAAACTTCTTCTGAACTAAAGCTCTCTAAGGGCTGATACATGAGATCAGACTCTGAGCCTGTGGCAGAAAACGTGTACTCTTTTTCAAAGCCAATGTAATAAGACTGTTGAGTCTCAATATCAATTGTAAGGTAGATTCGTAATGTATGATCTCCATCCGATACCTGGAACAAGTTATCTTCCATTACATGACCGATGACTTTATCATCTTGGTAAATCTCTATCTTTTCCTGATTTCGGCTGATCGTTAAAATACCCTTGCTAAACGGAAAGTTTCTAACCGTAACCGTATCTGAAATATTCGGACCGATCGTTAACGATTTTAGAGACTCGTTATCCAAGTTGATCTGCTGATAGTTCTTATTAAAAAACACCCAAAGTGTGCTCATACTTCACCCCCTCTAATTCGAATTGGCAGGTTTCGGTGGTGTTGCAGGCTTTTGCTCCTTTTCAGCAGCAGCTGCTTCTTCCTTAGCCTTTTGCTCCATTGCTTCTTTTTCTTTTTGCTTTTCTTCTTCAGCTTTTCTCTCTTCTTCTTTCAGTCTCTCTTCTTCTTCTTTAATTGCTTCTTGTTCTTCGAGATACTCATCTATTTCAGCTTGTACTTCTTTAATTTTTTGCTGTTTTTCTTCACTACTCAATTTATCATCAGATTTTAATTCTTCACGATATTTAATTAGTGCGAACATAATAAGATCCTTATCTTCTAAAGAACGTGCGATATCGAGCGCTTCTTTCGCATTCCCTCTTCCGATATGTATCCAATATTGAAAATAGAGAGGTTCCGATTGTAAGGAAACAGTGTTTTGAATATTTTGCTTTTGTTCTTCAGTAAGTGATTCGTTGATTATGTAAGATGAAGCTAACTGGTATTGAACCACATTTGGCATATCTTCAACATCATAATCAGACATCACTTCCACGACTTCACTGTATTCTTTACCTAGAAAATGTTCGTTACTGCTAACAAAAGCTTCTTGTCTAGGCTGTAAAAAGAACAGAGAATAGATCGTATACACAATAGCTGGGATGAAACATATCAATAAGCCTAATGATGCATATTGTGTAAACTTCCATTTCTTTTGTGGAATATTTAGCATCAGTTTATCTATTTCATCTATGTCATTTAATTTTTTTTGTATGAAAAGTAACAGTCCATTCAAATCATCGACTTCTAATACCTCTTTAGCCGTGGTTGATAATTCGATGGTTTCATGAAGCTTTAAGTAATCATGAAAGGAATGTTTACCGTCTACTAAGAAAGCAATCGTAGCTCTAAGCTCTTTCCAAACTCTTTCATGCTCTGCTTCGTAAGGAGGAATACTTTCTTTCACTCCATAATGTAAGAAAGCTGGTGATAGGCTTTGATCAAATACTAAATTTTCAGGACATACCACCAAATGCAAACGATTCAATGTATGTTCTTTTACTTTTTTTGTAAGTTGAAACGCAAACATCCATTTACTTCTATCATTTTGACTTGTTAATTCGGGAAAATACCGGTAATTAGAGTGGGGGAGGATAGTAATCTTAAGTTCGTTTTCATCAACGATAATGGATCGCTGAATATCTGAATCTAATTCTTTTAACAATTCTACTTCGATAACGTTATCAAGTTTTATTTTTTCTTTTTGAAATGCAAAAGTAATAGAATCCTCATCTCTACTAATCTGGGATTCTAAGATTTGTTCCAAATATGTTTTATTTTTTTCGGTCATTGCTTAGACCCCCTCAAAGAATTTCAAAACGATCACCTGTTAATATTCCACTCTCTATTAGCTTTTGGTTTCCGGAGAGTACAATATTTTTATTTGGCACACGTACCCAGTAACCGTCTCTAGGCGGAGAGTCAATTTCTTTTGTTTGCCAAACAATATCTATTACTTTTTTAACAGTATGGAAGTTTGAAAGTCGAAGATCAAACGCTTCCCCTGTATAATGTTTTAAATCTACGGTAACTTCAATGTACATAATCATCACCTCAAAAAATGAAGAGCGCCTTTAATAAAGAAGGCGCCCCCATGAACAAAGAACCAAAAGTTAAAAAGGTTACCCTCTAATTTGGCTTGCGATTTGGTTATCAGCGTCTTCTAGAGCTCTAGATGTATTGTTAAGTTGAGCGGAGATATCTTCAAGCAACTGTTGCATTTGAAGGAAAGATGGTTTTAATGCCTCATATTGTTGGCTGAAAGCTTTACTTGCTTCCCCTTCCCACATACCTTCTAATTGGCTGATCATTGCATTTAAGCGTGAAATCTGCTCTCCTACTTGGCTGCTTTCATTGGAGTAACGACCTGACATATCTACTAACTCTGCTGGTGTAACGCGAATAATTCCTGACATTTTCTTCTCTCCCTTATTTTTTAAAATTTATAAACAACGATCTTTAAGATCGGTTGCTTCTAATTAGAAATGGATAAATACACCTATATTTGCCCTATTATGGAAATAACGAAACCATAAATTTGTAAATATTTGATACTTTTTACTTATCACTACCAAAACCCTTGGTATGAATGACTTTAGAGCAACGGAATATTTTCTACCCAAACCAATTACTACCATATTTTTACACGATATTTCAATAACTATCTTATATTTTATCGAATTTTGAATCCTTATAACCATGATTAAAGTCCCGATATAATTTTCTGCAAGTAATTCTTTCTCCCTTTTATACTATAAAATTACCTTTAATTTAAAACGTTGATTTGTATTCTCAAATAATTATAATCAAAATTAATTTCCAAATATTATTAGTAATACAGACAAAAAGACACATGGATCTGGGTCCACGCGTCTTTTATTTAGATTCTATAATGATCTGCTTTCCAATTCGTAATCGCTTGTTTAATTTCCTTCGGTTTCATGTTCTCAGCTGCTGCTTTCTCCGCCAAAAGTGGAATTTCTTCGTCTGGTGCGAATCGAAGGGCTACGATCTGCCCTGCCGTAAGTCTTCTATCTAACAACTTTCCTGTTAATACGTAATAGCGTAAGTTCTCTTCTGCTCGAATCGCACGATCTTGAGCTTTCAATGGATATAAGCGAAGTAAAGCAAACGTCACTAACAGACTGAGTGCCATCACAATTAGTATCACGCCTAGGAACTTATCTTCTGCTTTAAACAGATAGACAACGCTCGCGATAAGACCTCCAAGGACGAGCAAAGAAAGTACATAATGATAGATGGGGTGCATACGTGCATGATTCTTATAATTTTGTGTATTCATTTTTATTCTCCTCTTTGTGCTTATTCTATTCCCACTTAAACGTAAAGCTCGCCACGATAAACGCTCCGATCAACCAACCGCCGAGAATCATGGCCTCCATACCGAGATCTAAAAACGAAGCACCTACGTTCATCGTCTCACGAAGAGCATGGCTTAAGTGAGCGATCGGTAGAATTTGTACGAACGGCTGCAAAAACTCGGGCATGTCTCTTATTGGAAAGAAGACGCCACCTAAAAACAGCATCGGAAACGATAGAAAACCAGCAATTGGTCCAGCACTCTCAGGAGTCTTAGCAATGCCTGCGATAATAAAGCCGATCGCCATAAACGCTAACGTCCCAAGCGTTACGAACGCGATTACGGTTAACCATGAACCTCTCACTTCAATACCGAATGCAGCCCAAGCGACAGCTAATACGATCATCGCTTGCAAACCGTTCAGCATAAAACGAGCTGTAATTTGCGCTGCAATAAATGTAGATGCTTTAAGTGTTGTTCCTTGCATACGACGTAAGATTCCGCGTTCACGCCATGATGATATCTGGCCAGCCACTCCGTTCATGTTATTGCTCATGATCATCATCGCCACGATTCCTGGTACTAGGAAATCGATATAACGAAGGTTAAGTGCTTCTACCCCTTTTGATTCTGTTATAACAACAGGCTCATAGCTCACTGATTCTTTACTGATCGTATCAACTGCATTATCAACAAGCTGAAGTCCGACTTGGGACATCGCCATGTTCGTTTCATTATAATAAACAGGCAGTTTAAAAGGATCTGCTTTGTTTCCTGCAGCAAGATTTTCACCATAACCTTTTGGAATGGTAACAACGAGCGTTAGGTCACCTTGCTTTAGCTGACTTAACACATCTTTTTCGTCTGAACTTTTTTCAAGGGATACTGCTTCGTTTTTTTCCATTTCTTTCACTAAGTTCTTTGACTGTTCACTCTTATCCTGATCAACAACAGCTGCCGTAATGGATACGCCATTACCGTTTCCTAAGAATGAACCTAACATGACCATCAGAACGATAGGAAATGCGAGGGTCCAAAACAGTACTTGTCTGTTTCTAAGGAAGATCCGAAGCTGAGCAAGTGTTAGTAGGTAGTATGATCTCATCCTTCTCTTAACCTTCTTCCTGTCATGTGGATAAACACATCTTCAAGTGTTGCCGTTCTCGTTTGTAGATCTACAAGCTTCAGCTGTTTTTCAGAAGCGATAGCGATTAAACTCGTCAATGTCTTCTGTAGATCATCTGTATAAAGAACATGGACATCTTTCTGACTGCCCACTTGCTTCACACCTTCGATCTCTGATAAAACAATATCTACTTCAT
This sequence comes from Fictibacillus nanhaiensis, assembly GCF_049537595.1. Lineage (GTDB taxonomy): Bacteria > Bacillota > Bacilli > Bacillales > Fictibacillaceae > Fictibacillus > Fictibacillus nanhaiensis_F. The sequence continues at coordinate 136,234 of NZ_JBMULM010000003.1, read as the reverse complement.
CGTTAAATTTAAATTCAACTGCGCTATCCGACTGGAGATTTCTTACGAGTTCACTAGGCGTATCTAGAGCAATTAGCTTTCCTTGATCCATAATGGCGATACGGTCGCATAACACGTGTGCTTCATCCATATAATGAGTCGTCAGTACAACGGTTTTGCCCCGTTCCTTCAAGCGTAAAATAATATCCCATAACGTACGGCGTGCTTGTGGATCGAGTCCAGTCGTGGGTTCGTCCAAGAAAATAATCTGTGGATCATGCACGAGTGCAAGCGCGATCGCAAGTCTCTGCTTCTGACCACCAGACAAACCTTTTATTCTGCTATTCTTTTTCTCTGTTAAAAGCATGTCATCAATCAATTCAGGAATCGAGATATGTTCCCGGTAAAAACTGCCATAAAGGTGAAGGATCTCATCTACGGTCAAGAGCTCAAAAAGAGTAGTAGATTGAAGCTGTACACCGATGACTTCTTTTACTTTATCAAGCTCTTTTGTGATATCGAATCCACCGACGATTGCCGTTCCTTCATCAGGCTTACGAAGACCAACTAACATCTCAAGCGTCGTCGTCTTCCCTGCTCCGTTGGGGCCGAGCAGACCAAACACCTCACCATTATGTACAGAGAACTCACTTCCATCCACGGCAGTAAAATCTCCATATCGTTTCACCAGTTTCTCAACCTTTATTATTTCTTGCTGCGTTTCCATTGTTCACACTCCAAGCATACGTTTTACTGCTTCTTTTGTTTGCAGCAAAACATACCTTCAAATTTTGTCCATAGCTCTTTAAGAGTAGATATCCATTCACATGCTCCGTCCATTGCGTCCGGCTGTATCGCGTAATAGCGATAGCGCCCCTCTTTTCGGTGTGTGACAAGACCTGCATTCTCTAAAACTTTCAAATGCTTCGAGATCGCAGGAAGCGACATATCAAAAGGCTGAGCTAACTCTTGCACACTCCTTTCCCCTTTTGAAAGCTGCTCAATGATCGTACGCCGAGTGGGGTCAGATAGAACTGAAAATACATCATTTAAGTGTTCTGGATTATATTTAACCATTTGGTTAATTATAATGTGCTACATATCAGACTGTCAATTTGCACCCATCATTTCTAACTAAATGTATACTGAATTTTTACAGAGGCTGTAATCTTATTCTCACCTGGCTGTATAGGTGTTTCGGCACTTTGTGCATACATAACGGCTTGAAACGGAACGGGTCTAGGAGGTAAGGATTGAGATACCTCTTGAACGGTGACCGGTACCGGCCGAATTGTAACTTGTAATGCCCTTGCCATAGAAATAGCTTTTTGTTGAGCATTCTGAATAGCTAGTGACAAGGCCTGATTATAAAAGGTATCTGGGTTTGAAACGGTGAATTGAATGGACGATACAGAGTTAGCTCCGTTCGCTATCGCTTGATCGATTGCCTGCCCTGTTTGCCTAATATCTTTTACCGTTACCTGCAACTGATGCTCTACACGATATGCTCTAAATTGCTGCTGACCATTTTCATAATTATATTGAGGTTCAATTCGAAAACTAGATGTTTGAATATCGCTTTGAGGAATACCTAATGACATAAGCGTTTGTATAACAGAAGCCGTTTTATCAGCATTCTCCTTTTGAGCCACACTTAAATTTGGGTTTTCTGTAATGACTCCTATTGTAAGAAGAGCTCGATCCGGAACAGCAGAAACAGAACCTTCACCGGATACTATTAAGCGATTCATCGTTGTGAGGTCATCTTGCTGCCTCATGCCTACATTTTGAAAACCTGGATGATTGTAATACATAACAGACTCCTTTCGCCTAGTCATTCTATATAAGCTATGAAAGTTTACGAGAGAAAAGAAGAGCATATGATGAGGGCTTTTGTGGAAGTTTTGCTAGGTCAAGAAGACTTATGCTCGGTTGTGTGGTTTTATGATCGTTCACGGACTTTTATGATCGTTCCAGAAGTTTTATGCTCTCTTGTAGAATTTTATGATCGTTCGCAGCAATTACGCTCGTTCACAGCTCCCACTAATATCCTTCTTCTTAGAAAAAAGCCGACATCCCGGGAGAATGCCAGCCTTTCTTTCAAACTATATTTTAGAAATAAAATTCATGAAGTTTTGAGAAGCAAATCCTCGGACTTCTTCTTCAGAATAATGTTTTAATAGCTCATTGATTAAATTTTGAGTCATGGATGCATCTTCTAAATCCGTAATAAGTTGCGAGATGCCGTCGAAATCAGAGCCGAGGCCGATTTGTTTTACTCCGCCAAGTCCACAAAAATGGTCGATGTGATTAATTAAGTCACCAATACTTGCAGAACCCTCACTCTTCGTAAATGGCGGGTTATACACAACGTGTACGACGCCACCTTTACCGAACATCTCTTTTGCCATCTCATCTGTAAGGTTCCGCGGATGGTCACACAATACGCGTGAATTTGAATGGCTGGCAAGCGGATAATCAGCAATCTCCATCACATCCCAAAAAGCACGATCACATAAATGAGACACATCGGTTAAAATTTTATTTTTATTATTGAACGCCACGATTTCTTTTCCGAATACCGTCAAACCAGCTCCACGTGGTTCTTGAGCACCATCCGCGGCAAGATTCGCATGATTCCATGTTAGACCGATCAAAAGAACACCGAGTTGATGCAGGATGCTTAACTTCGTTAGATCGTCACCAATCGCATCCACTCCTTCAAGCGTAAGAACGGCTCCGATTTCTCCATCCTTCAATGTTTGAAAGTCGTGCCAGTTCTTCAAATGCTTCATCTCTGGATTTTTACCAAGAACCTCTTTATAGAAATAGTCCACTTGCTGAAGCGCAGACTGAAATTTTTGATCGCTCGGAATAAATGGTTCTATGAAAATCGCAAAGAACTGAACGTTCACTTTTCCCTTTTGAAGACGTTCTTTATTTGTAGCAAGCTGTGGCGCATCTGCATAACGCAGCCTGCCGTCAGTCTCCCATAGTTTTAATAATGCATCGCAATGCAAGTCAATGACATTCATGTTGATCCCACCATTTCTTTGTTAAATAATCTCCATATCCCTAAAAGAATACGTTTAGTTGAAATTTATTTTTGTTATAATGTAAAGTATATCTTAGTTTACATATAAGGAAAGGCTTGATACGGGATGGAGAATAGTTCTTCAAATTTTATTAAAACAATCATCCAAAACGATCTGGAATCCGGAAAACACAAGAAAATCGTTACACGTTTTCCACCAGAACCAAACGGATATCTTCATATTGGACATGCAAAATCAATCGTAATCAATTTTGGACTGGCAGACGAGTTTGGCGGAGAAACCAATCTGCGCTTCGATGATACCAACCCATTGAAGGAAGATCAAGAATACGTTGATGCGATTAAGAACGACGTCGAGTGGCTTGGGTTTGAATGGGAGAACCTTCGCTTTGCTTCCGATTACTTTGAAGAAATGTACGATCGTGCTGTGCTTTTAATTAAAAAAGGAAAAGCATATGTGGATGATCTTACCGCAGACGAGATCCGTGAGTACCGCGGAACGTTGACAGAGCCCGGTAAAGAAAGCCCTTATCGCAACCGTTCTGTAGAAGAGAACTTAGATCTATTCGATGTCATGCGTAAAGGCGAGTTCGAGAACGGACAAAAAGTACTTCGTGCAAAGATCGACATGAGCTCACCTAATATTAACTTACGTGACCCAGTCATTTATCGTGTCTCTCATGCTACCCATCACAATACCGGTGACACGTGGTGCATCTATCCGATGTATGCATTCGCTCACCCGATCGAGGATGCGATCGAAGGCGTTACACATTCGCTTTGTACAACAGAGTTTGAAGACCAACGTCCTCTATACAACTGGGTAGTGGAAGAGTGTGAAATGGAAAGCCAGCCACAGCAAATTGAGTTCGGCCGCCTAGGTCTAACGAATACGGTAATGAGTAAACGTAAACTGAAGCAGCTTGTGGACGAAGGCTATGTGGACGGATGGGATGATCCGCGCATGCCGACGATCTCTGGACTGCGCCGTAAAGGGTACACGCCCGAGTCAATCGTTGAGTTTGTAAAAGCCGCTGGAGTTTCAAAAGGTTCTGGTGTAACCGACACAGCTATGCTTGAGCACTTTATACGTGAAGATCTTAAGGTAAAAGCACCTCGTACGATGGGTATTGTGGATCCATTAAAAGTGATAATCACAAACTACCCTGAAGGACAAGTTGAGATGCTTGATGCTGAGATCAACCCAGAGAATCCTGAAATGGGTTCACGTCAGATTCCGTTTTCTCGTGAAATCTATATCGAGCGCGAAGACTTTATGGAGGATCCTCCGAAAAAGTACTTCCGTCTCTTCCCTGGAAACGAAGTTCGCTTAAAGCACGCTTACTTCATTAAATGCGAAGATTTTGTAAAAGATGAAAACGGCAATGTGGTTGAACTTCATTGCACATATGATGTAGAAACGAAGTCAGGCACTGGATTTACAGGCCGTAAAGTAAAAGGAACACTTCACTGGGTAGAAGCTACACAAGCCGTGCCTGCAGAGTTCCGTATCTATAAACCACTTATCTCTGATGAAGATATGGAAAAAGAAGAAGACAGTGAAGGCAAGACATTCTTAGATTACGTGAACAAAGATTCTCTTATCGTAAAACAAGGATATATTGAAGCAAACATGAAGGACGCGAAACCTCAAGATAAGTTCCAGTTCTTCCGTCATGGCTACTTCAACGTAGATCCAAAGCATACATCAGAAGAAAAGATTGTGTTTAATGAGATTGTTTCGTTGAAGAGTTCGTTTAAATTATAAACAAAAAAAGAAGGATCCGGCTGGATCCTTCTTTTTTTGTATGTATATTATTTCTTTTTAACTTTATCTCGTTTTCGAGCTGAAAAGAAACCAACGATAAAAATAATTATGCCGAACCAAAGATAGAAAGCTATAAGCCATTCATTAAGATTACCGATGAAGTAATTAATGAAAAGTCCTAAAAAAGCGCCTGCAAACCAAAGCTTCATAGCCCAACTTGCGGCGGTATGCGCCCAACTCTTACCTTCTAACTGATCTAAATAAGAATAATTAAGACCAATTTGTTCTTCATGACCCATTTGGAGAAAAGCAGCTTCTGCGTTGTATTTTTTACAATTCACAACAATATCATGCCAGCTAAGGGGCAAACAATGATCCTCTGGGTACACCTGTTTCCCATCTGCTTCACTTAGATAGACAGGCAAGACCTTAGCTCCATCGGGCAATTCAATAAATCTCAGCTGTCCTTCCACAGTTAAAAGGATATTAGCTCCTCCACGCTTTTTTAATTCTCTAATAGCATATTCCCTCATGAGAAGCTTCATATCATCTTTACGAAGAACCACCATAGATTCATGATTAGGATTGATTAGAAGTAGTTGCTGTTTATTTCGCAACGTGGTTTTCAACACAGTCAATGCATCTGTTCTCTTTGTATTCAAATGAGCTTGAAAGGCATGTACCGCTTCCGCATCTGTAAAAACAACGGGCCCCTCTCCTTCATCTGTTTTTATACGAAGTTCCGATTCAGGAAGTAGAAGATATTTCACTTTCGAAGCTAACTGAGGAAAGGCATGCTTCGGCTCTAGAGTTCCATCTTTTAACTGGTTAAGTAATAATGCTGGTTCCATGTAAACCCCATCCTTTAAAATATCCAATTTAATCTTCAGTAATCATGAAAATTTCTGCGATTATTATTTAGACTTGAGCTCTAGTTATAATATAATTTAGAAAACTTTTCAGAAGAGATAATGCCGGACTATTAAAAATCTAAGTAACTCTAACAAAAAATCTTTAAACCTAATTATTATAGAGTATATTAATTTGTGTCTGGCGAGACCTAAAATCTTCCCATTGAATGATTTTTCCCCAGTTAAATAGATTCTCATCTAGCAAACCTTGAGGGTATCCTAACTGTTCACACAACCACTCACCGTGTAGATCTGCTTTAGGTTCAACATCCCATTCATTTAAAGCAGGATCAAAAACAACCAAATTTACAGATGTTATTAAACTATTAGCTGATGCTAATCTGACATAAAAATTTTTATTACCCAGCGTAACTGGCTTTATAAATCTAACTGATTCACCATTAGCAATTATTTTTATTTTATCATTTGGAAAGTAGTTTATAACCTCAGTAATTTTAGTACTAGGTGAAATTTCAAAGCCGTCAATATTAATTATTCCATCTTTCAAACCACTCATTAGTAAATACCTCCACCATTTTTAGCTACTTTTTCAATTGCTTTTTCAATATCTAGAACTTCTTCTTCACTTAAGATATTGTTTTCTAATTTTACTATGTTTTTGTCATCAGCAATTGAAATAAAAGTATCGCATATACTTTTGTGAATATAATTGCCTTCTGAATCAATTAATTGTAATAGTTCTTTATCAAATTCAATTCCATTAGACTTTAACATTTTAATTGTTTCATCATTTAGGATAGGTATGACTTTCCCGTCTCGAACAAGTTCCTTAAAATCGGGTGTGAATATTTGTTCCAATCCTCCATTACCTAATTGTGGATTGGCATTTGTAATACCCCTTGCTGATGGAATATCTTCAAGAAACTCAAAAGCAATGATTTGATATTTGTAATCACCTGTACCATCTTGGGAAACTCGTGGGTTAACTTGCACCCCTTGGAATAGTTCCTTTGAGTCTCCATTAACACTATCTAAAACAGTTTTTGTAAAACTATATCCTGTAGGAAATGGATATCCCGTATATACTTTAGTACCTTTAGACATTATAAAGTCTTCATATTCATCTAGACCAAAATATGGGGAAGAACCTTGCCATAATCTCGCTCTTTGAGAAGGAGTCAATTTTTCTTTATTTCTTATAGTAGATTTTTCGATGATTTCCCATTTCAAATTACTAATATCTGATCTTTTCAGATTCGGGCCTACTCTATTTATAACTTCCTTTACAACATGTTCATCTAGTAGCTTCTGTGTAGATACTGAAATTTGTTTTTTTTCTACGTATTTTAAAACATCTTTAATAATTTCTTTTTGGGGATGTTTATCAATGTCTTTTTCAAATTTTTTAATTATCTTATTTGTTCTATTGAGCGGAAACTTATTTTGAAGCACCTTACCAATATCCATACGATCCAACCCATACCCAGCACTACCCACACCTGCAATCGCAAACGCATTAAATAAACTTTGATTTCTTTGCTCTTCTGACAACTCATTTCCGAACATATCTTTACCTGTAAAATACTCGCCGAATCCATTTGCAGAAACAAGGCCATAGATACCGTATTCTGCTTTTTGAAGTCTCGTAAGACCTTGAGCTGTTTTATATGAATCGAGCATGTGATCGGCAGTATTTGCTGCTTTTACTGTTTTATAAATAGCTGATCCACCCTTGACTGCTCTTCCAGCCCAGCCGATGACTGGTATAAATCCAGCTGCGGCCATTGCACCTGCTGTAATGCGTTCGGCTTCCGAAAGCTTTCTTCCTGTAACTGGATCAACACCTGTTGATGCACGGATGGAATCATAATACCCTGTGACTTCCCCAGTAAAGGTAGAGACCGTATCCCATGCCTTTTCATACCATGGCCGGTTCTCCATCTCTTCCATTTCTTTTTGTATCTCTCTTGCTTCTTTTTGTTCTTTCTTAAAGTTTATGTACTTATCGTTCTCTTCTTTTACTTTGGTGATTGCTTTGTAGACTTCGCTGTTAAGGTAAGCTTCAGCATTAAAGTATAACGGTGAAATGTTTTCACCTTGACGTGTCGCTTCCATTAATTGAGCAAACAGTGCATAAATATATTGTTCTTGTCCTTGAGACACAGCATATTCATCGGTTAATCTTTGATCTAACTCATTAACCTTTTCAACCGTTTCTAATCGACGCTTTTCTGCTTTATCCATTTCGTCTTCAAAAGCATCCTTTGAGAACACAGAAAGAGAGACCAGATCACTGATGTCACTAAAAATTTGTTGTAGCGCATCCTGTTGATCTGCAACTATATCTTTTGCCATTCTCCCCGCTCGTTCTACGTTCTCTTCTAAAAATGGAACCTGAACAACCGTATCCCCCGAAAGGTCAACATCCTCTGTATCACCTGGAATTCCTTTAAAAAATAACACATTTATATCAATTAATTGTATCCATGCATCAACTACGTCAATTTGCCCTTGATAAAAGCCCTTGATGGCTTCAGCTCCCTTACCTTGAAAGTCGCTGTCGTCTGCAATCTTAGCAAGCTCAGTTTTTAAGGTTTGAAACTGCTCTCTTAGTCTTTCATATTGATGGGCTCTTTCTCCAGTTGCAGCATTTAAAGTTGAAGCTTCAAGTACATGACTTCCCATTTTCCAGATGCCCTCTTTCTATTTATTTCTAAAGATCGCTTCATCCTGATTTTTTAGAATCTCAATATTTGCTTTTGTATCCTCAATATTTTTTGTTACTACATTCATGTACTCAAGTATCATCTTATGAAGGTTTTCTTCACGCTCCAAAAATTCTTTCGTAAACTGAAGTTCGTTCTTTCCAAGTGCTCCAGCTGAAGGACTCGGAAGAGTGAGAGCGTCAAGCGCTTTCTGTGTTTCACCCAGTTGTTGAGTAACATCATGGAATCGTAGTTTTATGGTTTGCATTAAAAGATCCTCCTTTTCAGATCATCAATTCGGCTTCCTAGTTCCTCAAGAGCATCTTCTCCCTTGTCTAGCAATTGACTAGCCTCATTTGCTAAACCTCCAATAACACTTAAAGATTCTCTTTCTAATTTTAATAATCCGATTACAACACCTATCTTTTGTTGATAATCCTCATAGTCATCGTTTACAATATCTTGCATAATCTTATATGCTTCTTCTCTTGATTGGTCAAAGGCGTTCGCTCGATTTCCCATCCACAAACTACCAAGCTCTGGTTCTAGTATTTTGCGAACTTCTTGCATACTCGTGTTCTGTTCTTGATTAATCTCACCTTTAGCTCGCTGCAGCCTAGAGATTTTTTCATCAATTGCCGCTGTGCGACTTGATAAGCTACTATAGATAGCACTTAAATCATCTGAAAATCCCACACCTATACCTCCCATATCGCCTAGTTACTTATTCAACAGGTCAAATTCCCTATCATTATATAAAAATACCATTAATAGTTATAATTTTCCACGTAAAATATACCCTCTTTTCTCCTAAAATAAACCAATTTAAATAGTGCTTTATTCACCGCTTTTAAAAGCGAGCAAAAAAATAGAACTAAGGATTTCCCTTAGTTCCTAATGTTAGCTGGTGGCCGCTCTCCATACTGTAACTCCCGAATACTCAACCCAAAATCCATCTCAAGGTGTGGATAATCCTTAAAACCAGCCCAATCTCCACCCCACTCGAAGCCCAAATCTTTGGCGATCCCAACCACTTCCATCCAATCCGACTGTCCATTCCCATTGTCATCTCGTTCAAGATTCCATACGACAGAGCCATTATCTAGCTTAAGAGCAAAATCAATCGCTAGACCGTAGTTATGATAAGATTCGCCACCTTCGACATGAGTCACAATGGTTCCTTCTCTTGAACGTCCTTGTTCATACAGCCGATCCTGTTCTGCTGCGGATCGAAAATCATCGGTTATTACAACATTAATTCCTTTTTCAGATGCTTTTTGTATTAAAAGATCACGGTGCTCTGCCACGATCGGATGCAATTCAGTAGGCAGTGGTGTGTTCCTCTTTTTCCATTCCAATGTGATTAGATAAAAGATAGACGCAAGGACTGCAAGAAACAGTATACTTTTAAATATTTTCAATGAAACAAACTCCTTTTCCAAACAGCACTCTATCTACAGTTTATATCAACGAATGGATTGCGGAAAAGCAAACACTCTTTTAGGATCGTATTTTTGATTGATTCGTTGAAGTCTCTCCACATTTCTGCCAAAATACTCTTTTTCATAGTCTTTCAGTTCACTGTATGGAAAATTAACAAATGACCCTTTTGTGATGGTCTTCAAATATCTGAACCTTTTTTCCACCCATCTTCTATTTTCTTCTGCGACGGCTGGATCTTCCCATACGGATTGGATGCCTAAGATATAACGTGCTTTTCGGTAATAAAAAGCAGACTCTTTTTTATCGACATTTCGAATCTTACCTCCCATTGCATACACGGTGAGTGCTGCAAACACGGAACCTTCCGCACGCTTTTTCACAAGATTCACGATTGCTTCCACTTCTTCTCGATCGTATTCTTTATATACAAAGCGACCAGTCGATTTAAACTTTTCATATGGCGGATAGGTAGACTGAACTTCCGTAACAGCCTCTAAAAAGGTTAAAGATTTGGCTGAAATCTTAAATCCGTTTATTTTTTTATAAACATCTAACAGTTTCAATGCTTCTTCCTTTGTTCCATAAAAAAATCCCCTGCCAAAGATAGCAAGTCCTTCAGACGCAGCGTTATACATGCTAGCATTCAGACACATTCGTTCATCTAGGTTCACAAGCCACTTCTGCCATATTCGCAAGAACTTACCTAGCTCTTTTGTTGTGGCATTTGGCTTGTATAACTCAAACAATATCACTTGATCGACTTTAGGTGGCAGTTTGAATGTCATGGAAACGACCACTCCAAAGTTGCCTCCACCTGCGCCTTTACACGCCCAGAACAGATCACAATTTTCTCTTTCATTTACTTTTAGAATTTTACCTTTGTAGTTGATTAACTCCAGTTCTGCCAAGCTGTCACAACCTAAGCCAAACAAACGGCTAGAAAAACCCCATCCAGCACCAAGTACAAAGCCACTGACACCAACAGTCGGACAAGTTCCTCCGGGAAAAGGATATCCTCTAGAACCTACTGCTTGATAGAAATCTTTGTTCTGAATACCTCCTTGAACAGTAACCGTTCCTTCCTCCTCATTAAACGTGACTCCATTTAATCGACTGATATCGATGACCAAAACACCATTATCAGTCGAATAGCCTTCGTAATGATGACCCCCCGATCGAATTCTTATATCCTTACCATATTTTTGTGCCCACAAAATGGCACGGCTTACATCTTCATATTGTGAACAATAAACAATTACGCTAGGAAATTTTTGAATGGCTCTGTTCCATTCTTGACGTGCAACGTCATATTGCGGATCATCTGGTAAAACAATTTCCCCCGTTAAATCTTGAAAGATATCCATCCTCAACACCCTTTTAAGAAAATGAATTACATTTTAAAGTTTATGAGGAGGTGGCATGACCGAATTCAGATATACGAAAATAATAAAAGACCAGGTTACCCTGGTCTTTGTTCAATCTGTAAAGTTATTGTTGTGAACCAATCGCTTGAGCTAGGCTCGACTTTATGGAAACTTTCTCAAAGGATAAACCTAATTGAATAGCGGTCATCGCAATTTCAGGTCGGATGCCAGACAAGGTCGACTTCACTCCGATCAGACCAAGTGTTTCAATGAGAGAGAAAATCTGCTGAGCCACCATCGTATCAATAATTAAAACACCAGAGAGATCTATAAAAAGATGTGTAATCTCTTTTTCGGTACACTGCTCGAGCGTATTTTCAACGATATACTTTGCTCTTTGTGTATCAATCACACCGATTAATGGCAAAAGGCCCATATGATTATTCAGTGCGATGACAGGTGAACTTAGCTCATTGATCATCTCTTGCTGTGCGATTAATTTTTCCTCACTATACTTTTGATTTTCTTCAACAAACCATGTCACAATTTTATTAAATGTATCAATAATAATTTCATTCCATGCATCGATAATCGTTTGAGGATATTCACCTTGATGAAGATTAACGAATTCTTGTATAAGATTTAAATATTGCTTTTGTACGTTGAAGAATTCTTTCATGATTACCGTTAAAGGTGTGTTCAAGTGCTCATCGTCTTGAGCAATCATTAACACCCATTTTTCGAAGTCTTTTAGAAATTCACTTTCTTCCGTAACAAAAACCTCACAAAAATGTTCGTGAAATTCGTGATTTTGTTTTTTTAGCGTTTCTATCGTCTTGGGATTTGTGGAAGCGTATACCCCCGTGGCTTTTGATTTATCAATTGATTGGTACCAATCTTCCGTCAACTGCCATGTTTTTTCCATTAAAAAAGAATGCAGCGCCTTATCTCTATGCATCTCTTTTCCACTCTCCCCATCTACCCTAATTTATCGTTTCATTAATCTTCGTCTTTAGCATCCCAATCTTCAGGAATGGGTTCACTCAAATACTCTTCAACCATTTTCTTATATTTTTCTAACTGCTCAAAGTGAGTATTGAACTGTTCCTTATTAATAAGATGCTGGTTACCGTCAAAAATGGTACGGATTTTATTCTGCTGAACTAAGCTTTCAACCACTACTTCAGGCATCGATAAATATTCAGCTGTTTCTTTTATTGTAAGATACATACTCATACATCCTGTCTAACTTTTGTTTAATCTTAGCTTACAGCAAGAACGGTATGGATTCAATATACCCTAATTCATTACTTCTAAAATCTAATTAGTAGATTTTTTTATTTTGTATTAAATGTTTTCTCATCAAAATGACAAAAAGGAGTAACGTTACATCTACAAATCCATAAACCAAGCCATAACTCCCCAAATGATACAGAAAACTGCCTAACAAGGGGCCAATCGACATTCCCATATATCTGAAAAAGTTATAAGCACCAATAGCAGTGGCGCGATTGGCTTGAAACTCTTGTGTAAGGAGAGCTGTCTGAACGGGTAATGACATACCTAAGAACAGACCAAAAAATGAGATTGAAATGATCAAAAAGATTAGAGATACATCTGAGACTAAGATAAACAATAATAGAGAAATTACGTTCAAAAAGGAAGAGTATACAATCCTTTTCGTTCATTGTATTTTCTCATTTTGCCGCCAATAAAACTTCCCACTACGATTCCGAGTGATAGTGGCAAAAATACAAGACCTTTCTGTTCAACAGACAATGCGTACCTTTCACTCATAATAGCGGGTAGGAACACTAAAAAGTTATACAGAGCGTAGTATTGAATAAATCCTAAACCAATTACGGTGTACCCTATACGGTTTTGCAATATCGTAAGAAAATCTGAAAATGTGAAATTCTGTTTTTTGGATGTACTTGGTTTTGTTTCGTGTAAAAAGATAAAATTCCCTGCAAAAATGATACAACCAACACAGATTAACGCAATAAAAATCATATGAAAATCAAACGAAGCACTTAAAAAACCACCAACTACAGGACCTAAAACTGGTCCTAGTGACACCAGCATTTGAAATGTTCCCATAGGTTGAATCCGTTCTTTCCCTTCGAACAGATCACCAATAACCGTTACCGCTACAACTGAACCCGCAGCAATCCCGATGGCTTGCAAAGAACGAAACACTAAAAGAGATTCAATAGATAAAGAAAAATAACATCCGATCGTAGCCACTAAATAGATCAGTATGCCTGATAGCATCACTTTACGCCGTCCGATTGAATCCGTAAGTGGTCCATAAACCATCTGCATCAAAGCCAGGAAAATTGTATAGATCGAGATCGAAAAGTTAACCAAGAAAGGTGTTGTATGAAGTTCTTTTGTCACCTCAGGAATAAGGGGTACGTAGATGGTTTGAGAAAAAGGACCGAGAAACGCAGCAAGTGTAACAAGGTAGACTAACAATCTGCGGTGCTTCAAAATAAAAACTCCTATCAATAATAAAATAAAAAAGTCTGCTGAAAAAATTCAGTCAGACTCCCTTTATATTAACTTTTTAAATTATACACCTTGTGAAGCACTTTTAATAAGATTTAGCTTTTTTTTCTTTCAATTTATTCATCTCTTCAATATCTTTTCGGTGTTTATCATGATAGACGGCGGGTTTAAGTTCTCTAATTACTATAGGAAAAAGAGTAATGAGTGGTGATATCAGAATAAAAAAAACAATCTCAGAAGATAAAGCAGTTGCGAACTTATCAGAGACTTTATTTATTAGACCATCTACTGTATAAGTTGCAACAACCCATGAAAAGATTGTAACCAATGCATATTGCAAACAATGCTTAACATTGATATGAGAAATCATGTAAATATAAATAGAGAAAAGTAATGCAAAACTCGGATAAAAGTAAATAAGTGCTGATTTATTTAACATTTCATCTGACGTTAATTCATTGTGAAAGAAATAAATAAAAAGTATCATCGCTAGAAATTGAATACTATAGATTAACAATTTAGGAATTTTAATCTTTACCAATTGATTGGAAACCAGCTTTTCCTTTGTTTCTGGTAAAGTATAATCATTAGGCTTTTCCCTAGTAATCCCTATATTTAAATCCTCTATAGAATATCTATAAAAATAAGGTCTTCTATCTACCCCATCCATAACAACACTAAGATAGTCTTTTGGAGCTACATACCTTAAATCATAATCCGTGATTTCAAGGGGAATGTCCTTTTCCCTCAAAGTTCTAAGCCATAGATGTATCTCCTCTTCATTATGATGCGTAAATTTCATAACCTCCAACTTGCCCTTAGTCGTTCGAAACAAAACATTAAAGGTTATATGCTTATTGTAAGTCGTTTCAAACGATTCTATTGCAGACGGGCGAATGATGGAATGAGGGGAGAGTAAACACTTTTCCATATCTGAATATAGAATTTCTACTTTTAATGATTTTAGCGTATTGGTGTCGATAAAAGTTGTCATATACCCTGTGTCAGTAAGCTCAGAATCACTAACAATACTGGTTCGAGTCTTTGTCTCCTTAATAATAAAAACTATGAGTGCTGTTAATATGACAACTGGTACAAGCATTACAAACGAAACAACAGGATCTTCTTTTAAAAAACTAATTACAAAATACAAACAAATGATTAAAAAGAAGGAGAGAAATACCGTTAAATGGATAGTGGTCTCTTTTCCCGCCTGGCTCAATCTACTCGTATATTTACCTTTTTTACCGTTAACCTCCATTGCTACCTCCTATAGTATTTAATCTCAATGACTAGTTTATCTGATTTCGCACGTGAAACACACGGAATTAAACAATTATTTGCTTCTTTTTGTTCATCAATAAGAAATGAATCATAATGATCAACTTCCCCTTTTAATACAGAAAGTTCACAAGTACCACACCGACCAATTTGGCAGGAGTAAGGAGCAATGATGCCATGTTTATGGAGGGCTTCTAATATCGTTTCCGTTTTAGATACGTTTATCGTAACACCATTGTGAATCATAACTTGAAACGCTTTTAACACTTTAGGCTTTGGCGGACTAAATCGTTCAAAATGTACAGATGAATGTGGATAGCCCCATTCTATTGCTGCTGTCCTAAACTGTTCAATAAACCCTTCAGGTCCACAAAAATAAACATGCGTTCCGATTGGATGATTTTCTAAGGAGGTGGTTTGCAAACGTTGTTGTTGATCGGAAAAGTAAAAGTGGCTTTGATTAGGGTAGTGTTTTTTTATGGATGGATAAAAAGCACAGCTCTCCTCAGATTTAGAGGCGTAATGAAGTTCAAAGGTTTGATTCTGAACGGAAAGGTCCTGCATCATAGAAAGAAATGGGGTAATTCCGATTCCCGCCGCGTAAAACACGTGATGTCTCGCTTTAAAGCTAAGAGAAAAATGATTCTTCGGGTAACTTATTTGAAGTCGATCTCCGACTTTCATCCCCTGATGCCAGTGGAGTGAACCACCTTTAGATTTCTCACTTAATCGAACAGCAATTTCATAATTGGTACGATTGTCTGGATGACTTACTAGAGAATATTGTCTTACAATAAGTCCTGACGGCGTTTTTAGGTAAGTAGAAACATGCGCACCCCCACTAAATCTTGGAAGTTTCTTTCCCGTTTCTGGAGCCAGCGTAAACTTCTTAACCTGCTTTGTTATAGTTTCTATAGATGAAACCCGTACAAATAAAGTAGGTTCAATAGACAAATAGACTTCCTCCTAACTTTTAGCTGGATAGCCTAAAAATGCATGGTGTAATTCAGAATAGTGATCTGACACTTCAAGCTTTAATTCACATTGATGGCAAGTTAATTCAGTTTGTTGCTCTTCTGCTCTGTTCAGTTCATGACAACGGCAACAGAATATACTTATCCACTTCTCACTATATTCTATAAATTGTGCCTCATCACTCGAAAAACCGATATGGGCGGCAATCGTTTGTACGATATGAAGTTCAGAATAAGGTAACACCACATAAAGAAAGGTTCCCATCTTTTGCTTACTTAGAAATTCTTCTAGCAACTCCCTTTTTTCAGCAGAAAAATGATACCACTCATAAGCCGACTTTTCTTTCTTCACGTGTTCGAACACACTACTTAAAACTCTTAATCCATGCTCATCTGAACAAAAGATATATTTTCTTTTTCCTTCAATGAAAACCGGATCTATCCTCATAACGTCTTCACCTGTTGAAGGTGTTTCTCTAAGTACTCTAACACAGATTTTTTATAGGTAGAGATTCCTTTGTACTCGATAATATGGGCAGGAAGTTCAGATAGGATTTCGTAAAATTGCTGCAGCCATTCTATTTTTGTTACTAGTTGTTCCAGAGGCAGCAAATGTGTGTGAATGGAAAAAAGAATGCTATTCGTTCGTGGCAGTCTGAATAACTTCTGCACCTCTACGCGAATATGAACAAGCTCACCTGCGTTCTCACTTGTGACCTGTTTACGGAGACGTCCCCACCGATCAAAGGTTTCAAGCGACGTATCAAGTCGATCACCTGCCATAAGCGACCAATTCAAACGTTCCCAAGGTGTTCCTGCTTCAAGCCTCATGAGAAACTGTAGAATTCGTTGATCTAGCCCCTCTTCCTTAAATCCTGGGATAGGATGATGAATTTTTTTAAATTTCATTCCTATGTTAAAAGCGAGAGACCAGTTAGCAGGAAAACAAAGCTGTCCTGCATCTAAATACAGATTATCGTCTCGCTGTCTCATGTAAATGAGATCTTCTTGCACATGCTGACTAATAAAGAACAACGGTTCACTTGGAAGAGAGTTTTCATCTCCAAAAATAAATTCCATCTTTTCGTCCAATATGTTATTGAAAAAAATCCAACTAGTATTCTCTTTTTCTACTGAAAAATCCTGTGGGTATTGTGAAACTAAATGATCGATCACGAGCTCAACAATCTCCCACTGCCCTGTAATAGAATGTGGCAACGATTGATAACAACGTTCTGGGTGATCACTCAATAGTCTTCGCTTTAATAGCATCTCTTTTTTGTAACTCGGGGTAACCTCTATGCAAAAAGAATGTTTCATGGGGATGGAATTGTTGGAATAACGATACGTTGAACCTTTAAACGGATATGGAAAATGTGCAAGATTACCTGTCCACTTCATATCTTCACCCTTCACAGAATATTCTTATAATTTATTGTAAAGAAAATTTATGGGCTTGGAAAGGCAAAAAAAAAGAGAACTAACTTTTAACAAGTCAGCTCTCCTCCTTCTTATCCGGATAATCACACAGCTCAATAATCTGTCCTTGTGAATGCGCAGGATTCATATAAATCAACCTTCTGCCAAAAGGATTTGTTCGATACGTATCTTTTAAAAAGGTATACCCTCTAGCTTCAAAGTCATCAATCGTTTGAAGAAGATCATCCACTTCATAAGCCAGGTGATGCACACCCTTTCCCTTCTGCCGGATGAACCGCTCGATCGGAGAGGTTTTGCTCGTAGGTTCAAGAAGTTCAATCACCTGGTTTTCAAGCTCAATTACGGCAATATGTGTCTCTACCCCAGGCTTCTCACTCGTATATCGTTCAGTCAGCTTTCCGCCTAGTACATTCGTATAAAATTCGATTGCTTCGTCTATTCGTCTTACTGCAATTCCGGTATGTTCTAGTCTCATCACGTTCACCTCATTTAACTAGCATTATAGAGGGTTGTAGGGATTTAAGCAAAAAGATAGCCCTTTATTGCAAGGACCACCTTCACAGACTATTTAATTCTGATTTTCTCGTTACCCTTAATCCACTCAGGATAAAAACTTAAGTCTATAGTTAGAGGATTTTGTGAGCGATCTATTGGAGGTAGCTCTATTCCTAGTCGGGTTGTGCCTTTTTCTTCTTCAGTACCCATGGACTGTGAGCTCACTTCAATTTCTTTACCTTGTGCATCAGTTATTGTGCTAAAGATTGCCGAACGGAAAGGTTTTTTCGTATGCAGATCAAAGACGAGCTGCCCATCTTCTTTCCTTAGATTTCTTAACTTGTTTCCATTAGGCTGTTTTAGAATCTTCATTTTTTCTGTATCCACCACAATGACTGCATTCGCTTTATCTATGGCTTGAGCACTATTTAAGACTAGATACAATTCTTTTGGTTCTTTAAAATAGTTACTTTGCAAATAAACTTCTCGCTCAGTGTCTTTATCACCTGACCCTGTTATACCATTTGCTATATTCCCCCACACTTCATTGTTTTCATCAACTAATCGTAGGTCATCAAGTTGCAGGATGTATTTTTTATTTTCGTCATTCATCTTTAACTTAACGACAGCTCGTAATGGATAGATAGTTACCTTCTCAATATTGATCTTCTGACCTTCTAAATCCATCGGTTGTTGGATTGCATATTCTTTTTTCTTCTTAAATTCATTAAGTTTTAAATTGATTGTAAAATTCATATCCTTTATTTTGAGGTCTACGATATATTCTTTTGCTTCAATAGGAACTTCAAAGAAATATTCAATTTCGCCGCTAAACTTGGTCTCTCCTTTATCTGATGAATGGACATCTCCGAATGAATTATATGCTTCATCCAGTGCGGTTCCGTCTTTTGCTCTAATCTTTACATCATTAAACATAACCTCTTTTATTTTTTCTTTGGATTCAATCGAATAAAAAAGCACCATGCCCATCTCATCAGCAATCGTTCCATCGATAGTAACTTTCAACCCATCTTTTTCATCTGATACGCCTTGTTTTTGATAATATTTTTTTTCAACTGCTGCCATTCTTCCTTTATCATCACGAATCATACTCACTATTTTTTCCATGCCTGGTATTTCAGAAATGTAATTAGCTAAAGCCGGTGAATTCTTAATAGAAGAAAATAATCCAATGAGTAAAAGAGCCGCCGCTATAAAACCAAAAGCACTTCTCTTCTTCATTCTAGATTTCCGCTCTTCTGTTTTTGCCTTTTGAAAACCAGTTGATATCGCCTGGTCAATAGATTCTATTGAAATTGGTATATTTTCATACTCTTTCTTTAAATTGTTCAGTTGTTCTTTCTCTCTTTCAAACATGTAGATTACCTCCTTTCTCCTCTAACTTTTCTCTTAATGCTCGTAACGCTTTATTCAGCCACGTTTTAACCGTTCCTTCTGGACACTGCATGATGGTTGCTATATCTTTTATCTTTACGTCATTAAAGTATTTTAACGTAAGGATTTCACGTGACCTATCGTCTAAATCTAACATCGCGTCCTTCAGTTCCAATTGTGTGTGGTTCTCTGAAACCCCTAACGAATTCAACATTTCATCATTCATGACGACTCGCTTTTTGTGTTTCAACTGATCATTACAATAGTTGATCATAATGCGGATCAACCATGTTTTGAAAAAGATCTCGTTTTTTAACTTTTTTATGTTTTTATAAGCACGATACGTTACTTCTTGCATAGCCTCGAGGGCTTCTTCTTCATTGCGCAAAAAAGATAGAGCTGTCTTATATAAATCGACTTTATACGTTTGAATCAATTGTAAAAACGCCTCGTCGTTTCCTTTTATCGCTTTCTTCACTAACTGTTCTGTTTCCAATTTCTAGCCTCCTGACCCTACCTATATATTAGACCTTGGAAAGTGAAAAAAGTTTTAACAAATAAAAAAAATCAGCCATTTTTATTTAAGGCTGATTTCTGTGTTTAAAACATGCCAAGTGCTTTCTTTGTCGCTGGACCTACTACACCATCAACTGTGAGCTTCTTAGCTTTTTGAAATTTGCGAACAGCGGCATCCGTATTGGCTCCGAATACACCGTCGACTCCTTTTGTACTGTAGCCTAGATTCGTTAGCCTGCGTTGAAGTTCCATGACTTCCGCTCCACGGCTACCCTTTTTCAGGTTAACGACTGAGAATACAGGTACCGTAGAACTGTTTGTTACCTTATAGCCATTCGCTGCTGCTAGAGCAGGGAATGACTTACCTGAAGTTGTTATCACTACAGGAGTGTTAACAGCAATCCTAGCATATAACCACTGCACCTCGTAGTTGTACATACGGATACAGCCTGCACTTACATACTTACCTATAGAACTTGCATTATTGTTTCCGTGGATGGCATATGTCGTGCCCCATGTTCCATTCGCGTTTAATCCAAGCCATCTGATTCCTAATGGATTTCGCGGATCTCCCCCTGGGATATTTCCAGTATAATAAGGCCGATTTGTAATCTTGTTTACAATTTTAAACTTACCCTCTGGCGTATAGGACGGCAGTTTACCTGTTGCTACTTTAAATACCTTTGATAGTTTATTATTCTCAAAATACGCAAGCTGGTTTGTTGACTTATTTATGACGATAAATGATGAAGCTGCTGCCTTTGCTGGTTGAACAAGTAAGAACATGAAACCAAACATCAGTAATGCAATCAGTATTTTTTTCGTTTTCATTCCTTCTCTCCTATTCTTTAGTGAAATAACAAATCCTCATATTCTATGCGAGGGTGTAGGAGATGCATTACTACTTTGTTAAAAAATTTAATCAAAAAATCATGAATTTTTAGCTTGTACTTTGAATAGAATGATAAGTTATATTTGTCTTAGATAAATGAACAGAAAGAAGCTGAAATGATGAGGAACGTAAACTTAAAAAATAACTTGAATGTTAATATACGAAAAGTCACTACCGACGATGCTCAAAACATGATTGATTTTTATAATGTTGTTGGAGGTGAAAGTGATTTTTTATCCTTTGGGGCTAACGAATTTAAACGAGATCTTTTGGAATATAAAGATTACATCACCACAACTTCCAAAGAATTAAATTCCATCATGCTGATTGCCGAAATAGATTCAAAGATTATTGGAATTGCAACAATTAACTCTTCACAAAAAGAAAGAACCAAACATGTCGGAACCCTCGGTATTGTAGTTTCCGAAACATACACTGGCTTGGGATTGGGAAAAGTTTTAATGAATGAACTTTTGGAGTGGGCACGTCTAAATGGCATTACGAAAAAGATCAGCCTGGTTACTAATGAGAATAACGCTAAAGCGATCGAGCTATATAAAAAGTTGGGTTTTGAGGAGGAAGGTTTGTTAAAGCTGGATAATTACATTAAAGGTACTTATCAAAACACTGTTGTTATGGGGCTTCTTTTATAAACCGTATTTTGCTCACATCGAGATTTCTGATTAGGTGATTTTGTTTATTTTTGGGACAGACGGAAATAGCACAAATCGATTTCATTTTTCGGTTTTTTCAGAATTTATAGTTGACTTCCCCATTTCATGATGTTAAATTTACAATTAATATTAAAATCAATGACGAGAAAGAGTAAGATTTGATTACTGTTCCCCAGAGAATCGGCGCTAGGTGAAAGCCGATGTTCAGTGCTTATCCGAAAATCATCTCCGAGATGCAAAGCTGAAATGTAAGCTTTGACGGGCCGTCCGCCGTTACAAGGGAACACGTATGTTTGTACGTTGACTGAGTGCCGTAAGCTTTTTACAAGCTGCGGAATTAGGGTGGTAACGCGAGCGATAACTCGTCCCTTCTATAGGGGCGGGTTTTTTTATGTTTTTAATACAATAAAAGGAGAGATTTCTTATGAGAAAGATGGACACCGTTTTTATTGGACTAATGTTATTTTCAATGTTTTTTGGAGCAGGAAATCTTATTTTCCCTCCATTCTTGGGGGCTGAAGCAGGATCCTCATACTGGTTTGCGATGACTGGATTTATTCTAACTGGAGTTGGGCTTCCTTTTGCTGTATTATTTGCCGTTTCCCTCGTAAAAGGAGGCGTTCAAACGATCGGCAATCGTGTTCATCCCATTTTCAGTACGGTCTTTATGGTCGTTATCTATTTAAGTATCGGACCATTTCTAGCCATCCCGAGAAATGCAAACGTGGCTTATGAGATGGGAATTAAACCATTCTTGAACACTGATTCAAACGCAGCACTCATTCTCTTATTATTTACAATTACATTTTTCGCGCTCGTTTATGCGGTCAGCTTGAATCCATCGAAAATGGAGAAATATATGGGACGCTGGATTACTCCAACCTTGCTCTTATCAATGGTTGTGCTTTGCGCTGTAGGATTTTTCAAACTTGATGCTCCACTTCAATCGCCATCAGCTAACTATCAATCTGGAGCCTTTTCAACAGGTTTCATTGAAGGATACAACACAATGGATGCTCTTGCTGCTCTCGCTTTTGGTATCGTCATTCTTACAGCGATTCAACAAAAAGGCGTTCAAGATCGAAAGCAATTAACAAACTACACACTAAAAGCAGGTCTGATTGCAGGAACATTACTAACACTCGTTTATGTCAGCTTAGGATTAATCGGCGGTAAGATGGCTGCAACAGGTTCTTTTGAAAATGGAACAGACATTCTTGCAGAAGCCTCCACTCTTTTGTTAGGTAAAAGCGGAACAGCTCTACTTGGTTTTATTTTCACATTAGCCTGCTTTACTACAGTTGTTGGCCTAACTACAGCGTGTGGACAGTACTTTTCAAAATTAATGCCAAGTGTCAGCTATAAAACCGTTGTCTTACTCGTTACACTCGTAAGTTTCACTCTATCAAACCTTGGACTGAACCAAATTCTTAAAGTTTCAGTGCCGTTTTTAGTTACAGCCTATCCATTAACAATCGTATTGGTTGTACTTACGTTTTTTAACCGATTCTTCAAAAATTCAAAAAAAGTGTATGGAAGTGCAGTGCTATTTACAGGTGTATTTGCGATGATGGACGGCTTGGTTGCATTCGGAGTAGATCTAGGTCCTGTTCAAGTGGTAAAAGATATCCTCCCTTTATCATCCATGGGATTACAATGGATTCTTCCAGCTTTGGTAGGCACCGCAGTCGGAATGGTTTTAGGAAGCTTCAGCCATAAACGTTCACCAGTAGATGAGTTGGAAGTCAAAGCTTCTTAAGTTACCGATGGGTTACCATAAAAAAAGAAGGATTTGCCTCAAACCAAGAGGAAAATCCTTCTTTTATTTTATTCACCTTTAATTTCAAGCAGCTTCTGCCTCAATCCGATTTCCATCGTAGCTAGCTCTTCTTCTGCAAGACGTCGTTTAACTCGTCCTTCTTCTTGAATACGCAGTGTTTCTTCAAGCGTTGAAAGAAGATTTTCTTGTGTTTTCTTTAACGTTTCAATATCGATCAAGCCGCGTTCGTTTTCTTTTGCGGTTTCAATCGTATTTGTTTTTAGCATCTCTGCATTTTTTAGTAAAAGCTCGTTCGTCGTTTTGGAAACTTGTTTTTGAGCTTCTACCGCATTCCGCTGTCTGATCAACGTTAGTGCAATAGCGACTTGGTTCTTCCATAATGGAATAGCCGTCATGATGGACGACTGAATTTTTTCAACAAGCGCTTGATTCGTGTTTTGAATAAGTCGAATTTGTGGTGCACTTTGAATCGTTATCTCACGACTCAGTTTTAAGTCATGAACACGCTTATCTAGTCGATCAGCAAACTGGACCATGTCATTTACTTCTTGAAACTTCATCTGGTCGTTCGTCTGTTCCGCCACTCTTCTCATCTCAGGAATCGTAATTTGGTTTAGCTCATCTAACTTTACTTCTCCTGCTGCGATATATACGTTCAAGGCTTGAAAGTACTCTTTATTGTTTTCGTATAATTTTTCAAGCATGACGATATCAGACATAAGAACATTCTTGCTGCCGTCTAGCTTTACCGAAATACGATCAATCTGAGCTCCTGTTTTTTGATATTTCGATAGAACCTCCTGAACAGAGCCTGAGATCTTTCCGAACATGCGGCCGATCAATGTAGGTTTGTTTGACTTTAATTCTTCAGGATTGACATCTTGAAGCTTTCTCATCAGATCTCCAATGATCTCACCGATCTGCCCTGTGTCTTTCTTTTTCACATGATCAAGCATGGTGTTCGAAAAAGAATGAAGCTTCGCCTGTGCTGGTGCTCCATACGTGATCATCGTCTGGTGATTCGTCGGATCGATCTGCTTCGCCAGCTGATACGCTTTTTCTTTACTTTCTTCTGGAAGAACATCTATTAATCGTACCTGTTTGTTTTCATTCGAAGGCACAGTAGGTTCTTGCTGGTCGCCAAAGGGGTTAGCCAACAAGTCATCCATCAGGTTTGTCGGTTCATCCGAATGGTTAAGGGGTGCATTATTTTCTTTCATTTATATCTCCTGCCTTTTTTATGGATTGGGAGTCTTTATGCGAATTAATGGAGTACTTCGCTACATCGATCTCATAATGTAGGTCATCTATATCATTTGACAGCACTTGGTATAAATCCTTTTCGATCTGATCGATCAGTTCATCGAGTGTTCTTTTCGTTTCTACCAACGATTGCGTTAATTCTTTTGATTTTCTTGGCTGCGAGGAAAGAAACATATATTTCTCGGTAAGCTCAACAGCTGAATCTAAATGAGAAAAATAGAATTGTTCTGCTTGATAAAAGCGTCTTGGTTCTTTTTGTGTTAAACTCTGGATCTTTCTGACTACTCGAACCAGATCCGCTCTTTGTTTTAAGGTTGGCAGGTCACGGACTGAAAACATGGCTTTTTGCAGTCTATAGATCTTAGGTTTTGCTTCGTCTAAGTTTTTTCTAATGTATTTATACTCTCTTCTAGATAAGTGATGTTCACTGAGGAATCTCTGCTTTTGAAGAAGTCCTGTTGCTGTGTATGCGGCAGCCCCTCCAGCTACTGCAATGCCTGACGACAAAAGGTAGGTCTGGTCATACCCGATAATACTTGCCAGCCATACTCCTACTGAAGCTGGGATAGCAACAAACATGCGGATAAAAAAAGCTAAAAATCCGTTCATTGTAATCGACTCCTGACATAAACTCTTTACTATTCATACGGATGTATCGGTTTCTGAGTTTCGTTTTAATTAAAAAAGTTCATCTATACTATGTTTCTATTATTACCTTATCGAAACCTTCCTAAAATAACCATGGCTTTAAGAAGTAATGTGTTCTAAGACTTGAGGCGTATATATAAAAACTCTATATGGAGTTGATTAATCAAATTTAGGATACAACAAAACAAAGACGCTGAATATGTATACATCACATAAACAGCGCCTTTAACTTAAACTCACTTTATTCACTTAAACGTTCTTTCCTTTCTTACTAATACACAAATGCTAGTTATTGTCCCTAACTAGACTTCAATTAATTGTTCGTTCAATCAATTGCCTTGCATTAGATCTTATTTTTCCTCTACTTCTGGTAAATTCCCACACGCCCACATGCTGCGAAAATAGTTTTCACCGGCTATTTCCATCTGCAACACGATCTTAGCATGCTTCGCTCACATACGTCATTGGAATCATCCTCTTTCGTTATGTGTATTTGCGCGTTCCCACATACCCACACATCTCGAAATCAGTTTTCACTGGCCGATCTCTAACTGGATGTGATTTGATATGCTTTGCTTACTTATTTCATTGGAATCACGCCTTCCTTTATTTGAAGTAGTGTTTCTTTGTTAACTACATATTAACTCATTCTAAATTTTATTTAAATATTCAGAATAATCAATATTATGTGATTTAGGGTGTATTTATTCCTCTTTTTTAAACCATGCTCCTTCATTCGTAAAATTTCTTTTTATTTCATCATATTTCAACAATTTAAATAATAAATGTGTTTTTTTAGGCTATCACCTATTCCATCATCCCTACATAACATGCATGTAGAAACACAACTACAAAAAAGAGGAGTGTTTTGAACCTTGACTGGAAAAATTCTAAATTATTATGCTGGCGGCAATACGGCTAGAGGGTTTCACAACTTATTTACATCAAATCTTAGTGGTCTTGATCGCCTTTATATTTTAAAAGGCGGACCTGGCACTGGTAAGTCGACACTTATGAAAGCGGTCGGGGAAAAGTGGAACAATGAAGGCTATGATATCGAATACATTCATTGCGCTTCAGACAACGGTTCGATTGATGGTGTTATCATCAGAGAACTCGGAATCGGAATTGTAGATGGCACTTCTCCACATGTTATTGAACCAAAAGCCCCTGGGGCGATTGAGGAATACGTGAATTTAGGTGAAGCGTGGGATTCTAAAAAACTTACGAACAAAAAAGCGGAAATTTTAAAGATTACAGATTCCATTTCTGCTGATTATCAGAAAGCATATGCGACGTTCCATGAAGCCCTCCTCATCCATGATGAATGGGAAGAAATCTATATAATGAATATGAATTATGAAAAAGCTAATGAAATTACAGATGAACTGATGCATCAATTTTTTTCTAAAAAAGTAAATAAAGCCGCGAATGTTTATCACCGTTTTCTAGGCGCAGCTACCCCAAAAGGTGCGGTGGACTTTGTGCCGAACTTAACAGAAGGTCTAGAAAAAAGATTCTTCATTAAGGGAAGACCTGGCTCAGGAAAATCAACACTGCTAAAAAAGTTGGCCGCAAATGCGGAGGCTTCAGGCTATGATGTTGAAATTTATCATTGTGGGTTTGATCCGAACAGTTTAGATATGGTGATCGTTAGAGAGCTCGGGTTCGCGATTTTTGATAGCACAGCACCTCATGAGTATTTTCCAGAACGTGAAGGTGACTCCGTCATAGATATGTATGAAAAGACGATTAAAAAAGGAACGGATGAAAAATTCTTTGATAATTTAAAAGAAATCAGCGGCCGCTATTCAAAAAAGATGAAAGAAGCTATCGGTTATCTAGCAGATGCAAAAAGTAAGCATGATGATTTAGAAAAGATCTATATAGCTGCGATGAATTTTTCAAAGATCGACAAAATCCATAAGAAGATTGATCAAGAAATCGAAAAATTAACCGCTGCACAACAACAAAAATAAGGTTTGGAGCAGCCACTATTTTGAGGATGGTGGCTGTTTTGTTATGATGGTCATAAGACAATCTTACATATGGAGGACAGATTTAGTGAAGGATACAGAACATACAAAAGCTGTAGAGAATCTATATTTCGGCTTTTTACAAGCGTGGAACGAGCGGAATTCACGTGCTATGGCTGACCATTTTACCGAAGATGGTGAGATGGTTGGATATGATGGAAGCCAGGCATTCGGTCCTGAAGAGATTCATGCTCATCTCGAGCCCATTTTCAGCAGCTTCCCGACTCCACCTTATTACGCAAAAGTGAAGAACGTTTCTTTCTTAAGCGATGATGCTGGCATGGTACCAGTAGGAAAAAAGGAATTATCTCAAGAGTTGAACACACATCATACGGTAATTGCCGTTAGAGTTGAGGGTAAATGGTTCATTAAACTTTTTCAAAACACACCTGCTCAATTTCATGGACGTCCTGAACTTTTAGATCAGATGACAGAAGAGCTTCGTGGTTTGCTTCCTAAATAAAAACAAGGAAACCCGCTTAAATTACAGCGGGTTTCTTCATGTCTATTTTCTTAAAATTTCTTTGAGCCCTTTATAAATCAAAACCGCTCCAAATACGAGAACAGTTAAAATTGCAATAATTTTAACAGCTGGACCGAATGCGGCTAAAAACGTACCGCCTAGTGGAAGTGCAAGTAGAAAATAACCAGCTAACAAAGCCCCAATGAGTGTTAATACGTTTGTATTAGACATATTGCGCCTCCTTATAACAGTTTTTCTTCTCGTTATAAGGTATGCGCCGATGTGGAGAGTGGTTAATTCTACATTATGCAGGTTTTATTAGGTAATCTGTCCAATCTAGTAGTTAATCTGTCCAATGTTCACTTTAATCTGTCCGATTCACTTGATAATCTGTCCAATCTAAGAATTAATTTGTCCATTCTTAACTCTTCAATAGTTTCGTATAATCCTTCTTCGGCACGATGCCTTCTTCTCCCGCACGGTTCAATAGAGTCGTTATGGCCTCGAACCCTTTTTCACCAAGGTCAGCGGTAAAATCATTCACGTACAGATCGATATGAGATTTCGCAACGTCCTCTGAGAGCTCACTCGCGTGCTGCATCACATAATCTCTAGATGCCTCAGGATTACGCCATGCATACTCTACTGATTCACGAATCCACCCTGTAATAGACTCTAAATCTAGTGAACGGCGCGCGATGATCGCTCCTAGTGGAATGGGCAGACCTGTATCTTCTTCCCACCAGTTACCCATATCAGCTAACAGATTCAATCCGTAATTTTGATACGTAAAGCGTGCTTCATGGATGACAAGACCGGCATCAATCTTGCCGTCTTTTACAGCAGGCATGATCTCATTAAACGGCATAACGATAATCTCGCCTACCCCGCCTGGTACATTTTGAGCCGCCCATAAACGAAACAGCATGTAAGCGGTAGAGCGTTCACTCGGAACAGCCACTTTTGCTCCAGATAGCATGTCTGGTGTAACATCACCTGGCTCATTCACAAGAACTAACGGACCACATCCACGACCGAGTGCACCCCCGCATGGAAGTAGAGCATATTTGTCCAAAACATAAGGAAGCGCTGCGTATGAGATTTTCAATATATCAAGTTCATCTGACTCAGCAGCTAATCCGTTTGTAATATCAATATCTGCATATGTAACATCAAATTCCGGAGCACCAGGAACAAGGCCATGAACCAATGTATGAAAAACAAACGTGTCATTGGGACAAGGCGAAAACGCAATACTCATTTTACTCATAACAAAACCTCCGCGATAACTTTACTAGCTCTCTCTAGTGTATCGAACGCTTCCTTCATACGCCAAGCAGAACGATCTCGCGGACCGATCGGGTTTGATATGGAACGTATTTCAAGCACGGGCTTTCCAAATTCTTGTGCCGCTAGCGCTACGCCATAGCCTTCCATCGCTTCTGCTACAGCATCAGGCTCACGATCCTGAAGACTCTTCGTAGTTTCAGCAGTTCCTGTCACAGTTGACAGTGTGAGTACGTGACCGAGTTGAACAGGAATTCCTGCGAGCTTTAATGACGTTAAACAGTGCATGACCAGTTCGCTGTCTGCTTTTATGCGCGTTGAAGCACCAAAACCAAGCTCATCCAAAGTGATGAATCCTTCAGGAGATTCTGCTCCAAGATCTCCTGAGATCATCTCATCTGCAATGACTAATGTTCCAACAGCTGCTTTATCCTGAAAACCACCAGCAATCCCCATGTTGATTACAACGTCATAGTCTTTCGTTAATAAAGCTTTTGTGGTTTGAATACCCGCTGAGATCGGACCAACTCCAGCTAATACGACATCAATTGAAGTCGTTTGGCCAATTCCTTTTAAGATTGCCTCTTTTTCAGCAGGAACAGAAGTCATAATTAAAATACGGCGTTCGTTATTCATCGACATGAAGATCCCCTTTCGCCGGTTAGCTTAATTTTTCAATGAACACTACTTTTAAATAGTTACCCTCTTTGAACTCTTTGTGAGTTTTAAAATCTTGTGGAAGCTTAAACTCTTCCAAAATGTTATACGTTCCGCCTGTTTGTTTAAAAGCTGACGCTATCATCTCTTTGAACTTTTTCATCCCAAATGTTGAGCAGTTAGAAGAAGCTACGATTACGCCGTTTCTTTCTGTAATCTGGATCGCTTGTGCTAACAGTCCCGGATAATCTTTCCCAGCACTGAACGTATGTTTCTTAGAACGCGCAAAACTCGGAGGATCTAAGATTACTAGGTCAAACGAGAGCTCTTTTCGAACAGCATATTTAAAATAGTTGAACACATCTTCTACGATGATGTCGTGGTCCTCATAGTTCAGACCGTTCACACTAAATTGCTCTTGCGTCTTGCTTCGGCTTCTATTCGCTAAGTCAACACTTGTCGTTTTCAGAGCACCACCAAGAGCGGCCGCAACTGAAAACGCTCCTGTGTAAGAGAACGTGTTAAGAACCGTTTTCCCTTTCGCATATTGATCACGAATCGTTTTTCGAACATCACGTTGATCTAAGAACACACCGACCATCGCACCATCATTCAGATAAACGGCAAAGTGGATTCCATTCTCTCGTACGATCAGGGGACTCGGCGCTTGTTCACCTTCAACAAAATCGTCATCATCAATATATTTTCCTTTTACAGCAAAACGCTTCTTCTCGTAGATGCCTTTTACTTTAACAAGCTCTTTAAGAGAAGCGATCACTTCATCCTTAAAAGAGTAGATGCCTTCACTATACCAAGTTAGAACGTAGTAGCCGTTATAGTGGTCGATTGTCAATCCACCGATTCCGTCTCCCTCACCGTTAAAAACGCGGAAAGCTGTCGTTTCATAATTGTTAAAAAGATCTTGTCGATGGTTGATCGCTTTTTTAATTTTCTTTTCAAAAAATGCTTGATCGATGAGTTCTTGTGAATTTTGCGTGAGCACCCACCCACGTCCTTTGTTTTGTTTACCGTAATATCCCTTACCGAGGAACACATTCTTTTCATCAAAAAGTTCAATGATCGTTCCTTCTTCTTTTACGTTGCTTATATTTTGAACAGCATCTTCTGTAATCAATGGGAAGCCTGTTTTTAACCCTTTTACATAAGATGGTTTTACTTTTAATCGGACATTCTTCTTCATCTTGTCACCCGTTTCTTGTTTTCGTTTTGCAGCAAGTAAACTTTAATCATAAAGTAACTTACTTCTTCAGGAAGTAATTCTTTGATCGGCTTTAACTTTTCTCCGCCAGCTTGTTGAATGGCATCTTCAATCTTTGTGACATATTCATCTGGAATGAGACCCTCCATCTGAACATCCATTCCTTCTTGCATGCATTGAATAAGGTGATTCTCGACCGTACTTAGTGCTAGTTTCCGATGCTCAGCGATTTCATCGACTGACATCTTCTCTTTATAGAGAGTATATGTTTCAAGATGAGAATCAGGCGTTGTCTTTTTAGCAGGTGCTTTTGCGACTGTGCTCTGATCCGCACTTTCTCTTCGCTCAGGGTGTTCAGTTAAATAATTTGAAATAGCAGAGATAAACGTCTCTCCATACTTCTCTAACTTATTCTGACCCACACCCGTCACACTCAAAAATTCAGTTCTTGACTCAGGCAGTTTCACGCACATATCTTTTAACGCGGTGTCTGCGAAAATAACGAACGGTGGAACGTTCTCTTGTTCAGCTATTGTCTTACGTACGATTCGAAGCTCTTCGAATAACGGGTCATCTGCAGCCACTTGTTTAGTTACGACCGCTTCTTTACGCATGATCTGTTCTTTTCCGAGCAAGATATCTTTCCCTTTTTCTTTAATATAAAGAGTTGGGTACGTACCATGCTCGACGGCGATGATCTCTTGTGAGATAAAAAACTCAATGAGGTCTGTTATTTCTTTCGTGCTTTTATCTTTCAGCATGCCGTAAGTTGGCAGCTTATTAAATCGCATCTCTAACACTTTTTTATTTTTGGAGCCGGTCAGTACTTGTGCGATCAATGTCTTTCCGAAACGCTTCTGCCCCATTCGCACAATACAGGACAACACGATCTGCGCTTCTCTAGTCACATTGATGCTATCACGATTATCTGTACAGTTGCCGCATCGTCCGCAAGGTGGTATTTCTTCATCACTAAAATAGCGGACGATTGATTGCTGCAAACAGCTTTCTGTGTAGCAATAGTCCACCATGAGTTGAAGCTTCTCAAGCTCTTGCGCCATACGATCCTGTTCACTAGACTGATCGATCAGAAAACGCTGTACCTGGACATCTTGAGAGGAATACAGCAGGATACATTCACTTGGAAGTCCATCACGGCCTGCACGACCCGCTTCTTGATAATAACTCTCCATGTTTTTGGGTAACTGAAAATGGATAACATATCTAATATTCGATTTATCGATACCCATACCAAACGCAGAAGTAGCCACCATAACGGATGATTCATCTTGAAGAAATTGTTCTTGTTGTTCCATGCGCTCGTTGTCATTCATCCCTGCATGGTACCGTGAAACGTTGATGCCGCTTTTTTGGAGTGTCTCATATAGCTGATCCACCGTCTTACGTGTTGCTGCGTATATGATTCCCGCTTCTTTCTCGTTCTTTTTGAGAAAATCTTTTAAGTAAGAAAGACGATCTTGTCCCTTAATCACGGAAAAGGATAAGTTTTCGCGCTCAAATCCCGTTAATACCGTCTTGTTCTCATTAATATCAAGCGACCAGCAGATGTCCTGGCGCACGCGTGGTGTAGCAGTTGCCGTTAACGCTAGTACAACAGGACGTTTTGAAAGATTCCCTATCATTCTTTGAATACGTTGGTAGCTCGGTCTGAAATCGTGACCCCATTGCGAGATACAGTGTGCTTCATCTACTGCAATCAAAGGGATATCAATCTGTCGCAAGTGATCCATAAAGTCATAAGATTCAAGGCGTTCTGGTGCAATATATAAAAGTTTATACTCACCGCTTTTCGCCTTTTCAATTCGTTCTCTAGCCTCTGCTGCTGTAAGTGAAGAATTGATGAAGGCTGCGGAAATACCTAACTGCAATAATGTATCAACCTGATCTTTCATTAATGAAATTAAAGGAGAAATAACAATTGTTGTTCCTTCAAAAACAAGTGCAGGTATTTGGTAACAGATCGATTTCCCGCCACCTGTAGGCATGACACAAAGTGTATCGTCACCCGCTAAAACCGATTGTATCGCTTGCTCTTGTCCGTTCCGGAATGAAGAATAACCGTAATGCAAATTTAGCATTTGCTTTGCTTTTTCTATCAAAACTTAAATTAGCCTCCCTCAGGTAGAGTCATCTCTTGATTATAAAGGTACTGACTCCACATAGCAAAGACACTTCTTACCGTTTTCTTCCGATAAAATAGACAGACTCTCTTTTAAAATGTGATACATTAGGAATTGGAGAAATGAAAAAAGGAGTTTTTACATATGACAAATCATGAAAATACCAATTTACCACCAAAAACTTGTACGATTGAAAGACTCGTAACGATGCCAGCTGATGTTGCAAAAGTTTTAGAAGGTAAGAAAACGGCTACTCGTCGTAACGGACGTTATGCAGACATTGGGGAGATCATGGAGTTAGAAGGTCATTCGTTCGTAGTGAACAATGTTTACCGCCAATCCCTTGGTGAACTAACCGACCAACATGCCCAAGACGAAGGCTTTGCAA
Organism: Fictibacillus nanhaiensis; assembly: GCF_049537595.1. GTDB lineage: Bacteria > Bacillota > Bacilli > Bacillales > Fictibacillaceae > Fictibacillus > Fictibacillus nanhaiensis_F. The sequence continues at coordinate 102,988 of NZ_JBMULM010000003.1, read as the reverse complement.
CAGTTGAAGAGTATAAGAACTCTATCCTTTCGTACCACCCAGGTATGCCGTGGCTTCCTCATATGCAAGTATGGGTTCACGAATTCACTCCTGTTAAAGGTTAACTTGCAACTAAATGGAAGTTTGGTATCGCGTTATCTTGTATATCCATATTTTAAGCGTAATCATTTCTGTCGGACCTTTCTTTATTCTGTTCCCACTGATTAAAAAGCTGAGAACGGCAAGAGGAGATGAGATGCAGGCTCACATTGGCACGTTTCGGTCTGTCGTTTGGCTCGCTAAACACGCTGGTCACGTTCTAGTCTTATCAGGTTTATTACTTGTATTTACCGGACCATGGACGTGGGATACACCGTGGATTCTTATGACTCTAATCGTATTGTTCTGCTCGCTTTTCTTTTTAGCGCGCGCCTTTTCACCTACACTTCGTAAGTTTGATGATGAAACGCATGATAAAGCGTCGCTAGCTCAGAAACTGCAGCGTGCCGTTTGGATATACCTTGGATTGTTGATGATCATGCTTTGGTTTATGGTCGGAAAGCCATATTTATGGTTTTGATAGGTTGGAAAAAGCCGCTCCCTTTTATGGATGCGGCTTTTTTTACGTGTCGTCCATTTGGAATGGACAAATTTAGCTTGGCAGACTAAAAATGTGGAATGGAAAACTCGTGGATTTGATGCAGCATGCATATTTCTGGATTCAGAAGCTATTTTGGTGGATTCATCTGTTCGTATCCAGCTGGCAAAGAAATAGGGGGCTATGTAAGAAGAAATTTGCCTCTCTATATAGAATAAACTATGTATTAAACTCCATTTTCAGATGAGGAGGCATATATTCATGAATTTACATCCGATTACAGTCATCGAAATTATGTTCACCGTAACTTTGATCAGCACACTTTTCATTATTGCTTTCTTAATACCAAAAACAAAACGAAAAACCGGCTTATACACAGCCAGTATCATAACAACTCTCGTTTTACTATTTTTCATCATACGTCCCTTTTGGATCGACTATCACGTTTCCGTAAAAAAACAACAGCTCACCCTATATCTAGAGAAGCAATTTCCTCATGAAAAGTGGCAGATTACACAAAACATCGGACGGCAATACAATCCTTATATCTTTTTAGTAGAGTTTCATAACGAAAAGGGTTGGAAGTATCACTATTTTGTAAAGAATGCAGACCACATCAAGCAGAACGGTCTTAGCATGCCAGATGGTGTTGAACAAATGGAAGGTAAACATGAGCGAAATGATTGGTAGAATAAAAGCTTGAAAACCCTTTCATTATCTAATAATATTAAATATTTTAAAAATTTATATAATTCCCCTTGTCCCTCTCTTTTTTAGCTGTTATGATTGTGAACATTATATTTCAAAAAACACCACAGAAGGGACACATGCAGCATGAAGAAATTATTATTAATTGTATTGATTTCCGCTCCTTTTATCGCACAACTGGTCGTTCTACCATTCGTAAACAGGATCGATCCTATTATTTTCGGACTACCGTTTCTTCAGTTTTGGTTGTTTTTGTGGATTGTGCTAACTCCTTTTTGCACATTAGGAATCTATCAACTTCAGAAATCAGAAGGGAGCCTGGATTAAATGCAGCAAGGTAATCTTACAGCACTATCTATCACTATTTTTATTATCTTAACAGTCGTTCTGATCGGCTTTCTTGCCGGCAGGGACAAAGCTACCCGAAGTTCTGTTGAAGAGTGGTCTGTTGGTGGAAGACGCTTTGGAGGCCTACTTGTCTGGTTTCTAGTCGGGGCAGACCTTTACACAGCTTATACGTTCCTAGGTTTAACGAGTACTGCGTACACAGCTGGAAGTCTCGCATTTTTCGCGATTCCCTACTCGGTTCTGGCGTATTTTATCTCTTATTTTTTCCTTCCGAAGTTATGGAAAGTGGCAAATGAGCATAAGTTAACCACTCTAGCAGACTATGCTCGCGAACGTTTTGACTCTAAGCTTTTATCTTCACTCATCGCCATCGTCGGCGTACTTATGCTGATACCGTATATTTGTCTCCAGCTGAGTGGTATTCAAGATACGCTTCAGGTTGCTGGGACAGGCTTTATCAATGTAAAAGTGGTCGTGATCACCTCTTTCTTGCTCGTTGCACTATATACATTTTTCAGTGGGATCAAAGGACCGACTTATACGGCAATCATTAAAGATGTTCTAGTGTGGGCAATCATGTTGTTCATGGTTGTGTCTCTTCCAATCATGCACTTTGGCGGCTGGAATCCTATGGTTGATAAAATCGTAACGGAAGCTCCTCACCTTTTAACGATTCCAGAGTCTGGGCCAAAAGGTGTTACATGGTTCATTACAGCAGCTTTTGTATCATCACTTGCTCTTTTTATGTGGGCACATGCGGCAACAGGCGTTTTTACAGCAAAAAGTGCAGATGCCATTCGAAAAAATGCACTGTATCTGCCGCTTTATAATATCGTTTTAATTCTTGTTGTTTTCCTTGGATTCATTGCTTTTCTTGTTTTACCAGATGGGACGGATCCTAGGTTTGCTCTTCTTGCTTTGATTCAAACGTCTTATGGTGGAATCGGTCAGGGATTAGCGTACTCTACAATTGCACTCGCATCACTCATTCCCTGCTCTATCATGGCGATCGGTGCATCAAACCTATTTGCAAACAACATCTATCGTGACCTTATCAATCCAAAAGTAAAAGGACCGAAACTAACGATGATCACCCGCGGCATGGTTTTCGTTGTTATCGGACTCGCCTTATTGTTCGGTCTTGTATTTCCACAAGCGCTCGTTTCGTTACAATTGCTTGGTGTATCAGGGATGGTTCAGATTTTCCCTGCAATCGTTATCAGCTTGTTTTGGAGAAATCAATCTAGAGAAGCTACCATTATTGGCCTGATTGTGGGACTTGTCGTTACCTTCACAGTCTATTCAACAGGTACAAGTCTTGGAATTTATGAAGGTTTCTGGGGATTGATGGCTAACTTTGCAACAGTAGTTGTCTTGAATCCGATCTTTGTAAAAAAAGCAAAGCACTCATCAAACGCTGTAAAGAATTACTTGTTTGATCAGTCATCAAAACAAGAACAACTTGTACGAAAAGGAGCATAACTCTAACTCCACATTATAGAAAAAAGCTTGAGTCGAAATCTTTTTGACTCAAGCTTTTTATTATGCTAAACATTAACGAACTTGATTCTGCTCCCGATAATGCTGCATCTTCTGATTGAACTGAAATCCTAGCACTTTAAAATAGATGGTGAATCCAAGTATGCCGCCCAAATAAAGAATGTGAAATAGAACCAACATCATATAAAATGTTTTACTTCCCCACTCGAACCAGTTAAATACTTGGGACATGCCTGTTAACACGAAGCCTAGAAAAGTATATTGAATTACCAGTCTCCAACTATTTGATAACTTTACTTTAGTGTCCTCAGTCCAAAACAGGTAATGCAAACCAGTGATCAGAATACTAATAAAGAAGATTTGAACAATCATTTCGAAGGAAATCTCTCTTATTCCCAGCATATAACCAAACACAACATATATTATGATGCCTGCGGAAAAGAATAAACTCATGATTGTTTTAAATGCTACCGTATACGCCATTACTTTTTTAAACATAACATCGCCTCCTTTATTTAAAAACCTAACTTTTCCTTCAAAATAGGAACATACTGCCGGGATACTATCATGTTCTCTCCATTCTCCATCTTCACTTCTAACCTGCCTCCGATTCGTGGGGAAATGGATTGTAATCGATCGAGGTTCAATATACTTGCTTTCGTAGCACGAAAAAAATTCACATCCCCGAAGAGCTCTTCAATTTGATACAACCTTAATGACACCTCATAGACGGATTTTTCGGTATAAGCAAATGTCTTTTTATCAACTGATTCAAAATAATAAATATCATTCGGTAAAAGAAGATGAATTTTCCCTTCTTTTGTACCTAATACTTTTCTTTCAAGAGATCTTAACGAAGTTAAAACTTTAATAACTTCATCATTTAATGTTTTGCATTTCACAACAATCTCTATGCTTTCATGATCATCACTTTCATGAATTGTAAGCTTCATCTCATACCCCCTTTTATGTGATTCATATTATTTTTACCCAGTATATGTCATGATCTTCTCATCGTAAATCCAATTCTGACCAACCTGTTACAAACCTTTACCAAGTTGCACTCACGGCTTCATGAATCATAAAATTATTACCGAACAGTTTTTACGAAGACGTCATTTACTCTAGTCCACATTTAAAAACAAAAAAGCACTTGTAAGTTACACAAGTGCTTTTTGTTAATTATTCAATTCTTTTCTTACAATCTCCAAGAGAACCGTGTTCTGGTCTGTCTGAACCATCCCTTGGTTCTCTTTATTAATTAGATAGTAAGGCAGTTCTAACACATCCCTCAGTCTGTCTTCCGTTAAGAATGGCGTAGTAACTTTTAGTTGAATATCATCCGGTTTTAAAGGAAATGTGGCAGCAAGGATATAACCCCAATCTACACCCGTCTTGTTTGAGAAATTGTGAAATGGAATTGTGAAGAATCCGCATTCTTTTAACGTCTTTTCGATGCTCCACATATATTCTGGCATCAAGTTGACGGTTGAACAGGCAATGGATAGTACACCACCAGGGTTTAAGTGTTCTTTTAACTCATGATAAAACTCGAAAGAAAACAATCGGGAAAGACTAGGACATCTCTCAGTTGGTTCGGGTATGTCCACTATGATTACGTCCCACGTTTCTAGGCTTTGTTCTACAAAACGTCTTCCATCTTCAGTCTTCGTTTTCACTTTGTGATGATTTAATGCATCTTCATTAAATGACACTAATCGGTCGAAGCTTTTCCCGAGGTTCATCATCTCTTCATCAATATCTACTGCAATAATTTCTTCTACATCTTCGTAACGTAAAGTTTCTCGCGCGCTGATCCCGCCTCCACCACCGATGATTAAGATGCGTTTTGCGTCTTTCGCTGCTGCCATCGGAACATGTACGATCACTTCGGCATACTCATTCTCATCCTGTTTCGTACCAAACATGATCTCACCGTTGCTGTACACCCATACTTCTTCTCCCACTTCGACTAGTGCGATTTTTTGTGTAGATGTTTTAAACGTTTGAAGCACTTTGAAATTTCGTTGTGGCCTCTGACCATCATTCATAAAGGTTACAAAAGAGCCGTTTCCACATTTCACCCAATAAAAATACACACTTGCTTCTACTATAAAAACTGCGGCTGCACCAATCGCTAGCCACATGAGCTCATCCACTATGAACACTCCTTATTTTGAACAAGTTATATTCACATTTCTATTCATTCATAGAACATGTGGTGTTGAAAAACTTGTACATAAGCAAAATTTAGGCGTCTGCATAGAATAATGCGACAATCATTTTTTGGAGGTTATCTTATGAGTTATATGAATCCACAACAGCAGCAACAAGACAGCGGACAGCAACAGAGTGATGGGCAGCAGCAAGCTCTTCAACTATCCCTTCAACTCGTCAGGGAAGCCGTTGCTGGCGAAAGAGAAGATCAATTATTTTACGAATACTTAATTTCTGAAGCACCTACAAACGAACAAAAATTAATCATCGCATCTATTCGAGATGATGAAAAAAGACATAACAAGCTTTTCAGAATGATCTACAGAGATCTTACTGGTCAAGAAGTTCCACCTGCGAACGGAGAAGAGTTTCAGAAACCGAAAACCTATAAAGACGGCCTTGTAAAAGCTTTGTTCGGAGAACTTGCAGCTGTCGAGAAATATCGTGTTATTCGTCAAGGACTTCCTAATACCTATTATCGAGACATTCTTTTTAACATCATTACAGATGAGATCAAACACAGCGCAAAATACAACTATTTATTCACGTTAAACAGTACATCAACCTCTCCTCGTTCTTTTCAACAAGAACACCGAATGCCACAAACAGAGAGCTTAGCTGATCAATGGGTTTCGTACATTGATCCGTTGGTGCAAAGAGCCTTAAAAGAAACCGAAGAAGGCATTAACCTAACTCATCTCTATCAGGAATTTATTTTATCTGGAGTTCTTGTTGGTCAAGGATTTACACCTCAACAAGCTATTGAACAGGTAGAGAAATGGGAAAAAACAGGAGAGTCTCAGCTGTTGAAAAAGAGCAAGATGATGGGAAACCAAGGAAGATAGGAGAAGAGAGGGATGGAATCTACACAAACATTTTCAAAGCCTTTTATTGGCGATCAATTTCCGGAGATGACGGTTCATACAACCCTTGGGGAACTTGTCCTCCCAACAAGTTATCAAGGTCATTGGTTTGTCCTCTTTAGCCACCCAGGTGACTTTACACCCGTGTGTACAACAGAGTTCGTAGCATTCCAGAAGCTCATGCCCGAGTTTACAAAGCTAAACACTTATTTAATAGGATTATCTGTTGAACAAGTATACTCACACTTAAAGTGGATCGAATGGATACAGCAGAATTTAAAAGTAGAGATTACTTTTCCGATCATCGCGGATAGTCTAGGCCGGATTGCTACTAGACTCGGAATGATCCACCCGACAATGGGAACCAGAACAGTAAGAAGTGTTTATATCGTAGATCCGACAGGCAAGATTCGTCTTATCCTTACGTATCCTGAAAATGTTGGCCGTAATATCAACGAGATCCTAAGAGCGGTGAAGGCGTTGCAGACAGCAGATCGCAATAAAGCAGCAACACCTGCAAACTGGCCAAAGAACGAGCTAGTCGGAGATCGTCTGATTGTTCCAGCACCTACAACCATACAAGAGGCGAAGAAACGTGCAGAACAAGCACAAAGTGGAGAGATTGAGTGCTACGATTGGTGGCTATGTACAAAGCCACTACATGATAGATAGAAAGAGCAGCCTTTGATTAGGCTGCTCTTTTTAAGTCCACACATTTTTCTTTATGCTGTTTTAATCTTAACGATAAAATAGTAATACTTATACATTACAACTAGAATTAAGATCACTCTTACGATCATGCTGTCAGTAAGAATAAAAGCGATCAAAATCATTGAATCTGAAAACAGACTGATCATGATTTTTTTCTTTTTAGTGAGCGAACGATTTTTCACAAAATCATCTAGATGCTTTTTATAGATGTCGGTTCCTTTAAACCACACTTCAAACTTTTTTGAACCTTTTACGAAAAAATAAGATGCCAGTAATAAAAGAGGTGTGGTAGGAAGCAACGGCAACACAATTCCGATCACGCCTAAACCGAGGAAAAAGAACCCCAATGCTACAAATATGATGTTTTTAATTTTCATTGGAATTCTCACTTCCTTTATTTTTCAAACTTAAACTGTACCGTTCACATTTTTATATAACAAACGCCGTTCTTTCCTTAGTGGTGCTCCTTTAAAGAATGCTTCTTCCTCTTCTGTCTCAGGAATTACACTTGGTACCGGAAACGGCTTACCGTTTTGATCGATGGCGACCATCGTTAAGATCGATGTGGTATTCAGCGTTCTATTTCCCGTCTCTAGATTTTGACACTCTACTTTTACGTAAACTTCCATCGACGTTCTTCCGGTTGAGATCACGACACCTTCTAATATGAGGATGTCTCCCACTTTAGCTGACGATAAGAAGTTTACATTATCAATGGATGCGGTGACAACCACTTTCTTGCTGTGCTTCATGGCGGCAATCGCTGCAATCTCATCAATGTACGATAAAACGGTACCACCAAATATTGTTCCCATGTGATTCGTATCAGGGGGCAATACCAACTTTGTTTGAATCGTTCTTGAGATGTTTGCGGATAACTGTTGTTCCATACCATACCCTCTTTTCTGAAGCTTGAAAGCTCCTCTTTTTTGAGGGAGTTAGTGAACAAAGAAAAAAACCCATCACAAAAGACGGGTACGTAAGAATACATAACAGAATGATTGATCTATTAAATATCCCTCGTCCTATCTTCCCAACTCCCGAAGAAGATCAACGCTATAAAGATGGCAGGTCTCCTGACTTGTGCATCAGCCTACTCTAAGCCCTTCCCGTCGGATTGACAGTGGTTTTGCTTATTTCGTCAGCACTTACAGTTGCGGGTACAGTTCTGGTCTTACACCAGATTCCCTATTAAGTCTGTAACAGACACCATAATTATCGGATCTTATGAAATTATGAATCTCTCTTATTGTAGCATTAAACATTTCTCTTTTTACAAAACATTCTTTTCTTCTTCATATTGCGTTTAAATTTCCCTGCTATGCTTTTATTAAAAGACTGGGGAGGTTTTCTAATGATACGTCCAACAGCATTAATCCTTACAGCTAACTATGGCAGCGGCCATGTTCAAGTCGCTAATGTTCTCGCTGAAGAACTAAAAAGCAAAGGATTTCAACCTGTCATATCAGATTTATTTGGGGAAGCTCACCCCATCATGTCCCAAGTCACACAATCTATATTTATCAAAAGCTTTTCACACGGCTCTTCCTTTTATAAATGGTTCTATTATGGAACAAACAAATTGAATGCCAATACGATTACACAATTTTCTCGTTATTTAGGAAGAAAAAGATTCTTAGAATTGATCAATGAACACCAACCCCGATTTGTGATTACAACCTTTCCCCTTCATGCTGCTCCATTTCTTATAAAAAAATCACGGTTCAATATTCCCATCTATACCGTGATCACAGATTATTTTGCTCACCCTTTTTGGATCAATCCATCGATTGATCACTATTTTGTTGCCTCCGATTCAGTCAAAAACGGGCTGATCAAACATGGTGTGGCTGAAAATAGAATTACTGTCAGCGGTATTCCAATCCGTACAGATTTTTATCGTTCCATTGATAAAAAGGACGTGTTTGCTAAATACGGTATTACGTCTAGCAATCGGGTCGTGACAATCCTAGCTGGTGCTCAAGGTGTGCTGAAAAATGTTAAGGTTCTAGCTCAGCGTCTTTTGAAGGATCCTTCTTTGCGAGTAATTGTAGTATGTGGAAAGAATAAAACGTTGCATGAGAAGTTAACACCATTAGCCGAACAACATCCAGGTTCATTCAGATTATTCGGTTACGTAGATGAACTTCATGAAGTCTTAAAGATTTCACATTGCTTAGTAACCAAGCCAGGCGGAATCTCCATTACTGAAGCTGCTGCTGTAAGAGTTCCACTCATCCTTTATAAGCCCGTTCCAGGTCAGGAAGGAGAAAACGCTAAGTATTTTGAAGAAAAAGGTGCTGCATTTGTTGTTCAAACTGCAGACGAAATCGTGGAGAGTGTTCAGAAGTTATTTGATAACGAAGCTTTGTTGAGTGGCATGCAGAGAAGTTTACAACTCATTCACAAGGCTCACTCTTCTACATTGATTGCTGATTATGCTATTGAAGATGTACAAGGGCTATCTCAAGTTACACGTTAGATTTTTAATGGATACAACATCTTACATCGGTTTTCAGATAAATGTTTCGTTTAAAGAGGTTAGCAAATATTTTACGAAGACATAAAAAGACAGAGAGAAACAGAACTACTTGGAATCTGCTGCCTTTTTAATGAGATGCTTTAACTAATTGACCATAAAGCCTTTTAAGTGCTCACAAACCTGGTTCTTACTTATACCAGGCGGGGTATCAAGGCTTTTGATTCGAGAATTTTTTGGAATAATCCTAGAAATTTTCGATTTATTCCGGCGAGTTTTTGTGATATTCCAGCGAGTTTAACCCATAAATCGGCGAGTCGACATACCTCGACAAGTATACACTAGCCTTATACCCCCTACCTCAACAACGCAAAGCAAAGTTTAATCATTCACACACTCATCCTATGATACACACCCCAAAACAAATAAACGGGCAGATTCGCTATCATCAGCGATTCTGCCCGTTCTATAAAACTTTAATCTTCCTTAGCACCGTCTTCCGCAATGGCTCGAAGGTCTGCATAAAAAAATTCATCATTACACAAAGGGGAATGTTCCTTTTTATTATCATATTTCTCAACGATTTCCTTTAGTTCACCCGTGTCACCTTTAGCGTTTATGATCTCAACAAGCTCGTTCATTCCGTCTGAAGTTTCTTCGTCAGTTCGTTCTTCATTCTTATCCTTCATATCTATCCCTCCTATACGTTTTTAGCTTCCCCACTCAGGAAAATTTTACACAAAACAAAAAAGCCCCTAAGCTACGTCAGGGACTTCAATGGTTATTATTATCTAAAAAAATCAGCTTACTGTAATATTATCCGTTTCTTTGTTGCTGTTATTGGTTCCTCTGTTTTTCACGATTTCTGCATAACGGTATGCGCTATCTTTCCAGATTCGCTCTTGAGAATCAAAGTCTACATAGATGATTCCAAATCGTTTGTCATAACCGAAGCTCCACTCAAAGTTATCCATGAGAGACCATAGATAATAGCCTTCAATATTCATGCCTTCATCGTTCAGGTCAGAAACCGCTTGAAGATGCTTTTCGATGTAATCGACACGGCCTTGATCGTGGACGCGTCCGTTCTCTAGCACGTCATCAAACGCTGCCCCATTCTCTGTAATATAAATAGGAAGATCCGTATACTCTTGTCTCAGCCTTCTGATCAGATCTTTAAACTCTTCTGGCGCGATATCCCATCCCATGCCGGTTTTCTCATAATCAGAATGAGCCCCTCTATGTAAGAAGTCATTTGCAGCAGAGAATTCAACAATGCCTCGGCTATAATAGTTGATGCCAAAGAAATCACAAGACGTTGAGATGATCTCCATATCTCCTGCTTCAATAAAATCATATGAATGAACATATTTAGAGAATAAGTTCATCATATCAACAGGATATTGCCCTTTAAAAACAGGATCTAAGAACCAGCGATTGGAATAACCGTCAGCATTATTCGCTGCAAGCTGATCGTTCACAGAATCTGTTTTTGCGTAGATCGGTGAAAGGTTTAACGTGATACCGATCGGCGTTTTGGATTGAAGCTCGTTCTTTAAATATTGTACAGCTTTTCCGTGAGAAAGCAGCATATGGTGTACGGCTTTAACTGCTTCATCCATGTTCGTATGTCCTGGTGCATGAAATCCTTGATGATAGCCTAAGAAACCAGCACACCACGGTTCGTTATGCGTAATCCAAGAATCTACCTCTGCATCAAGCTCTTGAAAGCAGACTTTCGCTAAATCCATGAACCAATCTACTGATTCACGGTTCACCCATCCGCCTTCCTCATGCGCCCAAAGTGGAAGATCCCAGTGATAAAGCGTGATCGCAGGTTTGATTCCTTCTTCACGTAAACGCTGCGTCAATTTTTTGTAGAAGTCCATTCCCTCTGCATTCAACACGCCTTTTTCAGGAAAAATACGTGGCCAGGAAACTGAGAAGCGATACGTCTCTACACCAAGCTTTTTAATCTGCTGAATATCTTCTTCAAAACGGTAATAATGATCACACGCTACGCTCCCGTTATGCTGTTGATATACTTTACCCGGCGTATCACAGAAAGTATCCCAGATCGAAAGTGTTCTTCCGCCTTCAAGACGAGCTCCCTCAATTTGATAAGAAGATGTTGCTGTACCAAACACGAAAGACTTATTAAAATGCATAACTGTTTCTCTCCTCTATTCTTTGATAGAACCTGCTGAAATGCTGTTGACGATATATTTTGATAAAAATAGGAAAGCTACCATGATCGGTACCACGGAGATGGCGATCCCTAAGTACATGGAACCTAAGTTTTGAGCTACTTGTGATCCTTTTAAGAAGCCCATCAACACAGGAAGCGTGAACTTTTCAGGTGAGAATAAGACCACTAACGGCATGATGTAGTTGTTCCACGACCCGATGAACGTAAAGATAGACATGGTCGCGATCGCTGGCATCATGATTGGAATCGCGATCGTGTGAAAGATTTTAAATTCACTTGCACCATCGATTCGTGCTGCCTCAATCAAACTTGGATGCAGCGTTGTTAAAATGTACTGGCGCAAAAAGAACACCACGAAAGGACTTGCTGCTGCCGGAATGATTAATGGAATATACGTATCCAATATTCCTAAGTTTTTACATAGTTCATAAAATCCGATTAACCCTAATTGGCCTGGTACCATCATCATCACTAACATGAAAACGAACATTGCATTCTTGCCCTTAAACACGTAGAACGCAAATCCATAAGCCGTTAATGCTGAAAAGTATCCCGACAATAACGTCACGAGAACAGAAATGATTAAGCTGTTCTTAAAACCCGCCCAAATATTGATATAGCTCATCATCGTTTGATAGTTTTCAACGATCGCACTCCCAGGAATTAGAGTGAAGCCTGAAAGGATTGCTTCATTTGAGCGTGTAGCGTTAACAAGCATCATTAGGAACGGAATGAAACACACGATTGCCATAACGATCAATACGGTATAGATTAAAAGCTTTGGTATACTGATTTTCCGCTTCGGTTTTGTTTCTATAACACTTTTCTTTCCAACAGAATTTGAAAGGCTATTATCTACGGCTGTTTTTCCTATCATGCTTTACACCTGCCTTGGTTGTTTACGTTCTTTCCCATACATCCCTTTGAAAATAAAAGCAGAGAAGATGAGCGTTATAACAAATAGTCCGTATGCGACTGCCGCAGCATATCCGTAGTTGTTATACTTGAAGGCTTGATTGTATAAATAGAGCACCATCGTATTCAATGAGCCATCTGGTGATCCTATTCCATCTGTTAAAAGCATCGGTAGATCAAACAATTGAAGACCTCCAATGAGAGAGGTAATCATGATATAAAGCAGGATAGGCTTTAATAGCGGAATCGTAATCTTAGAAAACGTCTGCCAGCGGTTTGCACCATCGATCAATGCTGCTTCGTAGTAGTCTTTCGATATACCTGATACACCTGCCATTACAACGATAAAGGAGTGACCAAACCACATCCACGTTAAGATGAGTGAAACAGATAGCTGTGCACTCGTTGGTTCGTTCAGCCAGTTGATCGGGTCTGAAATAATTCCTAGCTTCATTAACATCATGTTTAATGATCCGTGCTGCCAATCTAGTAAGATTCCGAACAGTAGAGCAACTGAACTGATTGTAATTAAATTTGGAAGATAAAAGATTGCTCGAAAAAATGCGATACCTTTCAACTTAACTCTCATATCAGAAAAGATCATAGCTAGAATAAGAGCAAGTCCCATCTGAAGCGCAAAGTTCACACCCCATATCTTCCATGTGTTAAAGAAGGCTTCTACAAAATAAGTGTCTGTGAGGAGTCGTTTATAGTTTGCTAGACCTACTAATTGAGCTTCCCCACTACCTGTATAATTGGTAAAGCTATAATAAAAGGTTAGGGCGACCGGATATATACTGAACACTAAGAAGACGAGCCAAAATGGAGCAATAAAAAAATAGCCATAACGGTTTAAATTTTTCATCTCTCCTCCCCCTTTCAAAAGATAGGTCAGTGGCGAGAAAAAGTTTCCCGCCACCGTCCATAAAGCTTATTTTTTCGGTACTTTTATGTCTGGATATGCATTTTGTGCCTTTTGATAGAACTCATTAATGGCTTCTTTTTTAGATTTCTTACCTGTTACATATTGCTGCACGGCATTTCCGTATAGCGTATCTAACTGTTGATCGTACTTCGTTACGATTCCAGGTGTGATCTTAGTAGATTGGTCTAGGAAGAATTGATAGTTGTTCTGTCCGCCTAAGAATTTGTCACTAAAATCGTCCTTAATAGAATCGGTTACAGGTAGATAAGAGAGAACATCTCCTGTTTCTTTACTCCAAGATGTTAAAAACTCATCATCTTGCGTCATCATTTTCACAAATTTATAAGCAAGTTCTTTGTTATCTGATTTGTTGTAAACTCCAAGCCAAGTTCCACCCCAGAAATAAGGAGTCGGACCGCTTGTTACTGCCCAGTCACCAACAGATTCCTTAACGTTCGTTTTTAGAACGCTATGTAATCCCCATGTAGGAAGAACATATGAGAATACTTGTGTTTCTTTTTCCTTGCCGCCTTCTTTTACCTTAACCGGCTTATCCATACCTTCGAACCAAGAAGGTGACCATTCAGGTGCTAGAGCTGTGTAACTATTGTCGCGAAGCTTTTTAGAATAATCCATGTACTGAATCTTTTCTTCTGTCAGCTGAAGTTCGTTGTCTTCATTCACCCATGGCTGCGGGTTGTCACCTTGCGCGAACCAACGGATCGACCCTTCATCCGGGAACATGCTATAACCTTTTGACTTCATCTTTTCTGCTACTTCAAACACTTTATCCATCGAGCTCATCATCTCTCCAACTTGAGTTGGATCGTCCGTTCCTAATACTTCTTTAGCGATGCTTCGCTTATAATAGATGCCTCCAGGAGTCGTTTGCCAAGATAGTGCGCGTACATTGCCATCTTTATCTTTACCTAGGTCAAATACATAAGGTACATACTTATCGGAAAGCTTATCTGCGTTATATGGCTTTTCAGATAAGTTCTCCCAATAACCTGCATCTACCCATTGTTTTAAGAATGCGATCTCTCCCGTGAAAACGTCAGGAGCTCCAACACCACTTTCTAGTACAGGCTTTAACTTTGTCGGGTAGTCAGCAATCGGAACAATCGTTAACTCCACTTTCACACCGTTCTTTTCCTCAAATGTTTTGATTGGTTTTTTCAATTCATCTGTAAACGACCAGATTCTTAAATCCACATCTTTCTTTCCATTACCAGATGACTTTGAATCGCTTGAACAACCTGCAAATAATCCCACCAACAAAATAGCTGCCAAAAAGATACCTAACTTCCTTTTCATGTACAAACCCCTTCCTTCTTTAAAGTTTATAGAGCGAAAGCGGTTTCGTTTTGTTTCAAAATAAATATTCGAAACCGCTTTCGAATTATCCTAAAAAAATTTTTATTTTTTTTGTGCGCATGATTCACGAATGATTAATTCGACTGGTATGCGCTTGGATGTAATCAGTTTTTTCTTTTGAATAATCTGTTTCATTAATAACTTTGCGGCTTGATACCCTATCAAATCCGTATCTTGCTTAATCGTTGTTAACTTCGGCGTAATGTATGCCGCCATTTCAATATCATCATAGCCGATGATCGAAATATCTTCGGGTACAGATAAACCCTTCTCTTTTATGGCCTCAATTGCACCGATGGCCATATGATCTCCTGCAACAAATACCGCTGTAGGTACATCTTCTAGCATCAGAAGTTTTTCCATAGCCGCTTTGCCTTCGCCGATTGAGAACAATCCACCATTGATGAGGTAGCCATCATGAATCGGCAGGTTTAACTCATTCATCGCTTTTTTAAAGCCTTTAATTCTTTCTGCGCCTGCATCCGTTAAAGCATCGCCAGCAATATGAGCGATCTTTGTATGACCAAGTGAATGCAAGTAGTTAACTGCCAGCTTTCCACCTTCAATATTATCCGAGAACACAAGACTGCAGTTCTGTTTGTTCATATCTATAACAACGATAGGAATCGTGCTGTTTATCATCTCTAGTACTTGCGGATCTTGTGGATCGGAACAGATTACTACAATGCCATCAACGGCACGGTAAGAAAAGTGTTCTAAATAGCTAATATCCCGATTACGCAGATTTCTTGAAGCGAAGATCAGATCATATCCCTCTCGTTCTGCATTTTTTCTAAAACTTTCTATTATGGCACTAAAGAAAGGATGTTTCATTCCTACTTCATTCGACTCAGAAAACATCACACCAATCGTCCAAGACTTTTTTGTTGAGAGCGACTGAGCATGTGCATTAGGCAGATAGCCCATCTCTTCAACTGCTTGTAGAATTTTCTGCTTCGTTTTTTCACTCACATCAGAATAGTTATTGAGTGCTTTTGAGACGGTTGTCGTTGAAAAACCCGTCTTTTTTGCAATGTCATAGATTGTAGCCATTGTTATCTCCTCTTTACCGAAAGCGCTTTCGTTAATTGAAATTATAACTGACAGTAAAATAAGTTTCAATATAAATTTTCTAACTTTTTTGAACAAAAAAAAGACAGGGGACTTTGTATCCGACCTATCTTGCATGACATTATTTAATCTTTAGCTAAAAACAGAGCCGAAATTTCAACTGCTTTCTCGTACTGCTTCGTGTCGGCATAATAGTGGTATAGCTGCTTTCCAAACTTTTCGATCCTGCTGAATTGATTATGAGCTTGAAAAAATGGCATTGCTATATTTTCTAAATAACTGAAATAAACATCCATCTCGCTCTTTAAGATATACAGGTGAAGTTGAAATAAGTGAAGATATAACTGGTGCTTTAACATTTTGGCTGCTATTAATCCTTCTTCTGCGCTTTTTAAATTCTGCTTTTGAGACTGCAGTTTTCCATCGATACTATTGTCCAAAAAATTATACAATCGGTTTAAATAGATCGCTGTTTTTTTATCAGCCATCTTTAATGCTTTGCGATAATAAATGTGCGCATTCTCATAATCTTTCCTTTTGAAAAATTCAAGTCCTAAATTATGCAGAAGCATCCCGATAATACCAATTTCGTTTAACGTTTCACTGTCCTGAATCAACTGAAGGTAACGGTTAACTTTTTGTTCAAATTCATGTTGTGTTGTACATTCTATTTGAAGCAGCATGACTGATTCTGCTTGGATAGCTCTTGAGAAGTTGTTGTTTCTCTTAAAATAGTCCACAGCTTTTTTAGCATTAATATAAGCCATCGTTTTGGATTCAACCCACTGATAAGCCATCGCTAAATGATAACAGTATTCTTCATTTCCATAGGAGAACTTATCAATCGTACTCAAGAGCTCAATCGCTTTCTTACGATTCTCTACATGAAAATTGTTATACTTCTGCAAATAATAGATTCCCTTTACATGCTTATACATGTTGTCCTCGTAAGGAGTCAGGTGTTCAGTTTTTATTCGCTTTAAAACCTCTGCTGCTTTTTGTGGCTCTTTTTTCAAAAGATAATAACGAGCAAGCACCAATTGATAAAGTGCTGCATGTTTTGAGGATTGAACAATCGGAAATTGATCTAGTTCACTTTTTGTCTTTTCTACTTCTTTCATTCTTTGCATGATAATAGAGTTGTGCCATTGATGAAGTTTCTTCTCCATATCTTGAAAGAACTGCATCTCCATCTGTATATCGATATCTAGCCGTTTTGAGAATAACGCAATAATCTCCGTTGAGTACTTCGTCTGCCCCCGCTCAATTTTACTAACATGTGTTGTCGTACAGATATCTTTGCCCAGTTGCTCTTGAGAAAGTCCTCTTCTTTTACGATAAAATTTTATAATTTCTCCCTCAATCATATGTGTCTCTCCTCATGAACAAATGTTTAATGATAAAAGTTTCTTTCAAAATCGTATTTTTCCTTCTATAGTCATGTTTTTAAGTCTTAGTGCTCACTATTTTTCCATAAAAAATCCACGAAAGAATAATCTCTCGTGGATCATACTGACTTATTGAGCCGGTACACCAATCGCATCGTATGCTGCCATTACAGCTTTTGTTTCAGCAGACGGAGCTCCATTACGGTCTGGATAAAGATCTCGAGCGGACTGGATCGCTGCAGCACGCATTTCTTTGAATCCTGATGACGGTACAAGATAGTTCGTTAAAGCACGGTAAAAGATTTTCTCTGTTTTCGAACGTGTGATACCCGTGACTTTAACACCGTGGTGCTCTCCTCCTTCAGAAATGAGATAAGCTGCTTTATTGTTGATGGAGCTGTTAATATGAACCCCACCCTTATCCAGCTCGCCTAAGTAACGGTCTTCATAATGATCAGGGTATGCATTATCCTTTAACCCGTAAGCTGCAGAAAGCTTCTTGGACTTTGGATTGCTCATGGAACGAAGTCCGCCATCACCTGGTACATTTGGTGTGAAAATATCTTCACCCATCTCCCATTCAGATGGACTTGTCAACCCGTGTGAATGCATTTCAGACAATGCACCAAAGATATCAGCTAGTGATTCATTAATTGCACCAGATTCTCCTTGATAGGTTAAGTTTGCAGTTTTCGAGATTACACCATGTGTCATTTCATGGCCCGCAACGTCCATCGCCCCTGCTAATGAACTGAACAGAATACCATCACCATCTCCGTAGAGCATCTGTTTTCCGTTCCATGCCGCATTGTTCCATTTAGATCCAATATGAACCGTGCTTATGATTGGCATACCATTTCCGTCGATACTGTTACGTTTATGAATATTTTGGTAATACGTATTCACTTTGATAGAGTTCGTATGAGCTGAAACCGCTGCTGGATCTGCAAAGAATGACGTGCCTGTCTCTACTTCAAATCCTGAGAACCCAAAAAGTCCGGATAGTAGGATGAACGGTGTTTCACCCATGCGGTTTGCTTTATACGTATGAACCGGTACGATGTTCGGATTCGTCGTTGTTCCTCCTCCAATTGCCGCACCATGCAGATAGCTTTTTCCAGAGACACTGTCTTTTACAGCGATAAAGTTTTGAACTTTACCAAATACATCTAACCCTCTTCCTGTTATCGGTGTGACTGCTGGAGCATCTGCTTCATGTACCGCGTTAAAATGATCAACGATCTCTCCAGTAGTTGCATCAATAAAATAATGATAAAACCCAGGTGCAGGAACAGATGTTGAAACTTTGACTAAGTACGTTAAGTAATTTCTTCCTTCATGCGGATAGATTGTTAATTCTGTTTCTACTCCGTCATACTGCTTAACTTCTCCAATCTCACCAACTACTTGATCTTTAGCTGTTCTCTCTGCATCTTTCTTCGTAATAGACGGATCTGTAGGAATGATGGATCGACTTAGTTTTTGAGTCACCTTTCCAAATGACGCATACACATTGTTGTTTGCATCCAACGCAACGGTTTGTCCACTGCCGTAGATGGGAACCCCGTTGTATTGTTCAATAGTACGCACATGGTATGTATTTGTGCTACTATCTGAAAACTCTTTTGCGATCTTAAACTGTTCTCCTATTGTAGATGTTGATTTCGTTCCAACCTCAGAAACGACCTGTGATTGCAGATACGCTTTAACGATTTCAGTTTTACTCAATCCTTCAGGAGCTTGGAATAAAACAGTTGAAGAATTCGCGTGTGCATTGTATCCAGGTAATGAAAATCCTCCAAGTGTAACCGACAATGCTAGAACTGCTGGGATTACCACTTTTTTGTTCAATCGGTTTTGTCTTTTCTTTTTCAACCCATTCACCTCTTCATCAAATTGTGCTTCCGGAATAATTCCAATTATTAAGAACATTTCAAAAGTGGTCAATTGGGTTAATTTATACTCAGTTTCTCAAGTGTTTATGGCCTTCGAGGACTTTGTTCGACAAAAAATGTCCATATTTCATGAATAATTAACCCAATAACAATCTCCAACACATTCTGTAATAATAGGGTCAAATCACTAGACGAGGAGGGCTACTATGAAAGGCATGCTTCATAAAGGAACTGTTTTATTGGGGTTATGCTCTCTATCTTTTTATTGTGGTGCTCAAATTACCGGTCAAACCGAAGCAGCCTTTTCAAGCAAAGCTCAAATAAAACCGGTTAAACTGTCTGCAGCAGTTGTATTTCCAGACACAGTAGGAAATCTTAGCGAAAAAGCTAAATCTACTTATTCTGACTTACTCTCTTTATACAATACTGTTCCGAACGTGGCTATTGATGCAAGTTTATTAGAACTACAACAACTGTTAGATGAAATGAAAGAATTAGAACAAACACTTCACACACTACTCCATGATTTTGAAGACATACATAATGAGCTGTTGAACTATGAGAAACAGGTGAGGAAACTGGATTCAAAGACATATCAATTTGTCTATGAAGGCTGTAATCAGGCAAACAAACTGAGCAAAACAATAAAAGAAACAGTGGACCTACACACTATTAAATCTTTACGTCATTCTATTGAAGTTCGCATCAGTAAATTGGAAGATGCAGAGAAGAAGAATGAAGATCCTGTTGAATCAACAGAGGTGGAAAGTTCTGCTGATCATACAGAACAAAAAGATCTTAATCAAAACGAGGGAGAAACAAAACATGACGAAAAAACTGTTGAAATTCACAACTAAACTAGCAAGTACCTCTTTTATTGTGTTGCTCTGCTTACTTGCTTTTATCATCCTATCGTCACGTGTCTCAGGATCAGAACCTTCCGTTTTTGGCTATCAAATTAAAACGGTATTATCCGGATCGATGGAGCCTATCTTTCAAACAGGATCTATCATCTCTATTAAACAGGCAGACGATACCACCACTTTTAAAAATGGCGATATTATCACTTTTCGAATGGAAGATAAGCTGATTACCCATAGAATTATTGATGTTGAAAATAAAAACGGACAAATTTCCTATCGCACAAAAGGGGTTAACAATGACGGACCTGATATGTGGTCGGTTCCTGCAAATGATGTAATTGGAAGTTACTCAGGATTTACGATTCCATATATCGGATATGCATTAAATGTGACTCAATCTAAGGAAGCATCTGCTCTTTTATTGTTTATTCCAGGCTTTTTATTATTTAGTTCAGCTGTTTTTTCTATTGTGAGAGCAGCTAGAAAATTAGATGTGGAAAAAGCATAAACTTTGGTTAGCTCTCTATGTATATAACCATACATACGAGTTTAATAAATCTAAATTACATATCTATGGAGGTTGAGAAGAATGGGGTTTACGAAGACAATTAGCAAAGGCGTTATGACAGCTGCACTAGGTTTATCTTTAATGGGAGGAGGAACGTTCGCTTACTTTAGTGACACGTTTGAAACGAAGAACACCTTCGCTGCAGGTACGTTAGATCTTTCCATCAATCCAAACGCTGTGGTTAACATTGACAACATTAAACCTGGCGATGAAGTGTACCGTGAATTTACGTTTGAGAATAAGGGTTCTCTAGACATCTATCAAGTACTACTAGATACGAAATATACAGTTGAAGATGCAAAATCAGATAATACGGATGATCTGGCAAACCACATCAAGGTAACCATCATGTACAATACGAGCAGCGCAACTGTACCTGTTGTTGAGACTACATTGGCACAGCTGAAAGAAAAACAACCTGATCTTACCGCAATTGATGAATTTGTTGGCACCACACAACGTCCAGATGGAATTCCTCCAGGTGAAAAAGAAAAAATGTTCGTATTGTTCCAGTTCGTGGATAACGGCGAAGATCAAAACCAGTTCCAAGGTGACAATCTTCAAGTGGATTGGACGTTCAACGCGAAACAAGCACCAGGTGCTTATAACGATGATACGGACCCAGAGAACAACTAAATTCTAGAGAAAAAGCTAGAACTGCTAAGATTAGCAGTTCTTTGCTGTTTTATCCTAAGTTACAACATTATTATTTATACTAAAGTTCTTGTCTTCAACTTCTTATTCAGCAGTGTGAACGTCTGTTTCAAATCACAATTAGGTACTGCTAGATAATTGTCACCTAGGCTTACCTCAAAGAAACAACGATTCTCACCATTCTCGCGAAGATGTCCAGTTAATCCAACTCCACCCTCACCATAAGTGTCTGCCAAAATGCGTTCCATTTCATGTTTTGGTGCCTGAACATGAACATGAAACATGTTTGAGACAGGCGTTATCGGAAGGGTACGTACACCTTCACACGCGTTATAGAGTGCTGCTAATTCCTTTGCACCCTTATAATATTCTTCCATTTTTTCAACTCGTTTATCGAAATAGAAATCCGCGCTTAAGATATATGGATAAAGACTGATCAAATCACCGCCATGACGTCTTTTCCAAACCTTTGATTTCTCAGTAAAGTCTTTTGGCCCTGCTAGGATTGCACCAGCAACTCCACCGATACCTTTGTAAAAGGAAACATATACACTATCAAATAGATCACAAACTTCAGCGGCTGTCTTTTTATAAAAGGGCAGAATTTCAAATAGTCTTGCTCCATCCAGATGAAGTTTAATACCTTTTTCTCTGCAGTAATCAGAGGTTCTCTTTAAATCTTCAAAAGTTGGCAGCTGGCCACCGATCTCTCGCTGAGGAAGTTCCAATAATAAACAAGAAACGTCTTCCTCCATGTTCACCACATCATCGAGCTGGATAATTTCATTAGCATCAGCAAGTAACACGGGTTCAATATGGTGAAGTTCTTTCAAACCATCTTCTTCGTGAATTTCCAAGTGGCATAAGGGATGATACGCAACTTTACGATTTCCCTTTTCATCACACCAAATGCGCATAGCGATCTGTTGAGCCATCGTCCCACTCGGGAAAAATACAGCGGATTCTTTGCCTAAATAAGCAGCCATCTTTTCTTGAAAACGATCAATGATGTGACCACTGCCATACATATCACTTTCTTCCTGCCCTGTTTGATTTGAAAGAGAATCTAACAAGACAGACACATCTCTTTTCCCATGTCCGGTTACTTGGTATTTTGCTTTTTTGTAGGCATCGATTAAAGTGTTTTTGTTTTCCATCGTAACAAGCTCCCCTCTATTCGTTTATCCAGCTAATATCACCATTTATCTCAATGTCGTTAGGTACTTTTAAAAGAATAAAATCACGGCCGATCACAGAGCTGCGATTTTCTTGACTAAAGTGCCCCCCCTTAGAGAACTGGCTGTACGCAAAGCCTGGTGAGAATCTTGAGAAACTGACTGTCACTAACGCTGGGTTATTTACGGTCAGCTGTTGTCCGTTTAACAAAAGCTCTGGTGAATTCACTTTATCTGTAAAATCTACCCCATCAATATAAGATTTCCCTACATGATACGTAGCCTCAATCTCACCATCATTTTCGCTTTTTCGCTCCGCGAAAACACTCATAATGCCTGTTTCTCCCTCTGTTAAAACAATGTCTAACGACTTTTTATCAAAAGAGAAAGACCACTTCTTTTTTTCAGAAAATGCTTTATCTAGGTCATCTAGATTTCCTGAATACAAATTGTTTACTGCCCTGTTTTGAGCGTTTTCTATTTTGTTCATTTCATCTGCCGTTGCAATTTTTTCATCATTCTTGTGGTTTGGAAGAATGAATAGTGAAATCACCGTAGCAATCGCTAGAATAATTGTATACCCGCTAAGGATCCAGCGAATTTTTTTTGTTCCTAAGCTTACTTTAGTGTTTGATCTCATGATTCCAATTCCAAAAGCGACAATTATAAACACAATTAATATTGGCAAGAAAGATATAATTATCATTTCCTTACCTCCATTCTGTTAGAAATCCCTAAGCTAGCCAGCAGTAAGATGGACGAGGCGGTAACAATTTTACAAATGAACAGAATAAATGATGTTTCTTCTCCAAAAAACCTGGTTACATATACAAAAAACCTAGGATCGCCACCAATTCCATCCAAAATTAAGCCGCCAAACAAGATCGTAGGAATAATTAACAAGAAACCTTTATGCAGCTGAATTAGAATTCCAACAAGATATCCTGCGCTAGCAAACAGATAAATATAAAGAATGGACGTAATCATTCCCATGACGAATTCAGTAACCGATAATGAATCAACGATGATTGAATAATTATCTTTGAAGTAAAACGCTAAGATCTGAAACAGATGAGTAGAAAGAAAAACCGTTATGCCTGCAAAAATACTAGCGGATAAGAGAAATAGAATGTTAGAAACTTGGCTGATGGCACGATTCGTTACAAAAGAAAAATCATCATAGCGATAAGCCCTCGTTGTAATTATTATTGCTGTTATGAACGCCCAAATCATCATAAAAACTAGGATGATGTCACTTGTGTAATAGTAAAAATCATATTGTATTGAATTTGAGGAGCCACTTCCTGACCCAGTACCATTAAAAGAAAAAAGAATTGCCAGCAGCTGGATCACGATTAACGATGTAAAAACACCAAAGTATGATTTCAGCTTATAGCGATATTGTTTCTTCACGATGTCCCAAGCCTTAACCTCTGCTAAATACATGATCGATCCCACCCTTTGTTTTACTTGTTAAATAACTACAAATATCTTCTGCAGAAACTGACGTGACTTCTAACCCTAACTGTCTAGCATCCTCTAACTCTTTTATCGAACGATCGTTTTTTATGACCGCGTATGACATATCTGCGCCGATCTCTCGCATGAAAATAGGTTCCATTTTTTCAGTCCACTTCTCTACGTTAACTGTCTTCCCTCTAACACCAATGGCGTACTCTTTTAATTGATCGATGGGTAGGTGAAGACACTTCTTACCAGACTTAATGAGTAGTACCTCTTCTAACAGATCTTCTACTTCATCTAATAGATGGCTAGAAAGAATGATTGTTCTCGGATAGGCGATGTATTCTTTTAATAACGCTCGGTAAAAATCCTTACGTGTCGCAGAATCCATTCCGCTTGTTGGTTCGTCCATGATTGTGAGTGGGCAGCGTACCGCTAAACCAACGATCATATTAAATGTACTCTTCATGCCTTTTGAGAGATTTCCGTGATATTGACTTGGGTTAAAAGAAAAATAATCAAATAATTTCAAAGCTAAATCGTGGTTCCAATTTGGGTAAAAGCTCCCTGCTGTTTCAAGCAGTTCTTTTAGTGTTAACCCTTGTGAGAAACTCATCTCGTTATCAATAAAGATTGTATTGGCGGATACCTTTAGATTATTGAACGGATTTTCAGAGAATACTTGTATATCACCTGAAGAATGATGAAGATAACCAGCAATTATTTTTAATAATGTTGTTTTTCCTGCTCCGTTCCTTCCGATCAAACCGGTAATCTTATTTTCCGCTATCCGAAAGGTCATATTTTGGATTGCATTCGATCGACCATATTGTTTAGTCAGTTCATTACAAACGACAACATTCATGATTGCTCCTCCTTTATTCTTTGATGCATATTCCTAATCATCGTTACAAGTTCTTCTTCTTCGACTTGCAACTGAATGGCTTCTTGCGCTAATTCGTTCACAAGTGAATGCAGCTTTGAACTTTTTCTTTTTCCGAGGATAATCTTTCTTGCATCCGCCGCAACAAACATCCCTAATCCCCTTTTCTTATAAAGAACGTTATCGTCCGCCAGCAAGTTTATGCCCTTCCCGGCAGTAGCTGGATTTACATTAAACATCTCAGCTAGTTGATATTGCGAATATATTTTTTCATCTGCTGAAATCGATTCGTTCAAAATCTCGTTCTCAAGCCATTCTGAAATCTGAACATAAATCGGTTTCATACTATCAGCATTTAGCAGCAAATGTCCCTCACCTCCAACTTACCACTATAGTGCATTACATATGTAATGTACTATATATTTCCAATATATGCAATATGTTGTTATTGATGACATAAAAATAGACACTCTCCTGTATATGGAGACTGTCAGAGGGTCAGATTATTTATTTCTTCGCTGTATGATTTCTTCATACATCATAGAGTATAAATTTTCTACACCATCATGGGTGGCATCAAAACGAAACGCATCCTCTTCTTTAATACCCAGACTTTGTGCTTCAGCTATAACGTCAATATTTGCACCCATAAAAATAAATTCCCAATTGTATTTCTCTTGCTGATGTTCAATGAGCCTCTTTACCTTTTCATGTGTGAATTCAGAACTTGCGTTTTCCATTCCATCTGTCGTAATAACAAAGATCACCTTATCTGGTCTAACGTTTTCTTCAGTGCGTGATAGCCTGTAACCTACATCCAATATAGTTTTGCCTACAGCATCTAAAAGTGCTGTAGTTCCGCGTACATAATAGTCCTCGCTTGTTAACTGAACTTGTTCTGCTGAGACACCATTCCATAGAATTTCATAGTGATCATCGAATAAAACGGCTGTAAGAAGCGTTTTTCCCTTCCGCTCAACTTGCCTTTTTACGAACGAGTTAAACCCTCTAATCGTGTCCTTCTCCAACCCTGACATCGAACCACTTCGATCAAGCAAAAATACGATTTCTGTTACATTTTTGTTCACCCTTAACCATCTCCTAACATTTGTCATGATATAATCATACCCAGAAAGATTCAGCAAATGGTTGCCTGTGAAGCGACATTTTAGGAGGTGGTCGGTTATGCTTGATCAAAAGCTTTTATTAGAATTAGAAACCTACCTGAATGACTATTTCTTAATAGAATTAGAAGTTTGTCAATCTTCTAAAATGATGGAGGAATGTTTAGAAGAAAACAGTCTCCGTTTTGAGTTAGATGTGTTTATTCATCACAACAAAAAGCCAACGCTACAGCAAAAACTTTTTCAACTGATTGATGAAAAAGGTGTAACTGACGCAGATATTTATAAGAAAGCCGGCTTAGATCGAAAGCACTTTTCTAAGATTCGCTCTAAATTAGATTATCGACCAAAGAAAAATACGATTCTTGCGCTGGCTCTTGGTTTGGAATTGGACGAAGATGATACAGAAGAGCTTCTGGAAAGTGCAGGATACTCACTATCTCTCAGCGATACAAACGACTTAATCTTTAAATTTTTTATTAACAAAAAAATCTATGATATAGATGCTGTCAATGAGTACTTGGTGCATTTCAGCTTAAAGCCAATTGGGAGTACTTTGTAATAAAAGACAACCCAGTTATGAACTGCATCCCCATTGGTAGATACAACTAACAATTGGGGATGCATTTTTTGTATGACTAAATATTCTTTAGCCAACTAAACCAGAAGCCATACATGGATATCTAGCAGGTGCTGCTTCATTTAATGCTAAAAAACAATAACGTAAATATTATGATGATAAAAAAATGGGTAACTAAGTAGGTGAACATGAATTAGTAGCTTTCCAGATCCATCTATAAACTGTGATTCCCACACAATTCAGACCCAATTGAGAAGTGGGTGACTGATGAAATCTGCCTATCCAATCATCATACTGTTAATTTTCCACCATGATAACAAAAGTAATTTTCAGCTTTAAGATTTTTAATTTTACTCAAGGACTGTACAGCCTTCTCCACATCCAAACAAAAATGTGGATTAGCAATAACTAATTCTTCATTTTCTTTAACAGCTGCATCTCCAGTAATTACGCTTTTTACACTTGGAAAATATAATGAAATGTGCCCTGTAGTATGGCCCGGTGTGGCTATTACTTCGCATGTATTATTTAAGATCAGATCACCGTCTTTTACTTTTTCATCAATTGGAACATGCTTCAAGTTTTTTAACTGCTGTATAAACCACTCCCCAAATTCTTTTTCTTGAACTGACATTTTTGTAAGTATTTCTTCGGCTTGAACCAATCTTTCTGACTTTACTTCACCGCTTATAGATTTGGATTCTATCTCGCTAGCGATAATTTTAATCCAAGGATACTTTTCTTTAAAATCAAATAAAGAACCAATATGATCATCATCATAATGAGTTATAATGATGTTCTTTAAATCCTTCATCTCATATCCTTTTTTTAGAATCTTATCTTCGATTAGTGTTAAAAAATTTGTATATCCTGTATCTACCAGGGTAAGTTCGTTATCCAAAATAATAAGACTGGGGTAAATACTATTTTTTTGGCCATTAAATTCGAAGTCGATACGCAGTTCTTCAATCTTCATTTTTATTCCTCCATCCACGCCATTTGCTCAAACCTATTATTTCAAAAAACAGGTATTTAACTTAATTTCTTTTTCGCAATCAGGATTCTCCCAGTTATTGAACCAAACAATTCCAATAAGATTCTGCCTTTAAATGTGTCTCTATTTCATTCGTTTCTCTGTCTCATTGCCTACATTACTTTAACGCGTACTTCCGAACAAACATATAAGCGTTTCTATACCAATTCCTATCCTGTCTGCTTCTCCTTCTACATTCGTGTCTTTGATAACTCTTAAGTGTTTTAAGATCAAAAAAGGCGTTTTTTTAATCAAACGCTCACTCTTAACTTGCTCTCTAAGTTGTAATTCCCTTTGAAGATGGGTGAAGAAATAGGATTCACGGTATCAACTTTTAAAGAACCACTTTTTTAAAAAAAGAAAAATAAAAAAGAAAACTCATTGACAAAGTCTTCATCTTTTTTTATTCAATGGCTCCCGAGACATCATATAGGCTGATGTCTATCTCGGCTTCCTGATCCAGCGCTAGTGAAGCAAGTTCCCTGCCCAGATATGGACCGCTCGTCAGCCCTGATGCACCGAGGCCATTGGCGACCAGTACATTTTTATAATGGGGCAATGTCCCTATAACTGGAAGAAATCCTGGTGTAAAAGGACGGAATCCTACTCTCGTCTCAAGAAGTGACCCTTCTGACAGGCCAGGTGCAACAGTTAAGGCTCCTGAGAGTATGTCATGAATACCACCTGCCGTTACTCGGTTATCAAAACCTGCTTCATCTTCGTGTGTTGCTCCTACAACAACGCGATCATCAAAAGTGAGGATGTACTGATTTGTAGGCGGCATCACCACTGGCCAATCAGCTGTATCTGTTTTTGGCAACTTCAAGTGGATGATCTGTGCTTTTTGTGGGGTTACTTTAAAGTTGATCCCTAGTGGCTTTAAAATCTCATGCGACCATGCTCCTGCGGTAATAATGATTTGATCACCTAGGATTGTTTGGCCGTTAACAGAAACACCAGAAACTTCTTTTCCTTTATGAAGCAAAGCAGCATTACCATAGAGGATCTTCACACCATTTTTCTTAGCTCCATTCAACAGAGCGTCACGCATCGCTCTTCCGTTTACACGAGCACCGCCACTTACAAAGACCGAACCAAATTCGTCGGATAAGGGTGGAAAGTGTTTCTTCGTTTCTTCAGGAGAAAGAATCGTGATCTCTCCAATTTCCGGAGCTTCTTTTCTACGTTTCAGAGCTCGTTCTGCCATTTTCTCAAGTTTCTCAGAATCTGTATGTAAACTGAGAGTACCTACACGTTTGTAACCGGTATCGGTTTCACCGTCTTCCTCAAGCATCTTGATGAGTTCAGGATAATACCGCGCTCCGCCTTTTGCTAACTGATACCAAGCTTTGTTACGGCGCTGAGATAGCCATGGACACACGATACCTGCTGCTGCATCTGTCGCTTGTCCTCTATCTTTTCTATCGATTAATAGAACGTCTACATCAGATTTACTAAGATGATAAGCGGTAGACGCTCCTAAGATTCCGGATCCGATAACAATTATTTTTTTCATATTCCAACATCCCTACTATCCCGTTATATATGTATCTAACTATAGTATTTTCTTAAACAAAACTCAAAAAACCCTGACTATTATCAGGGCCTTCTCAGATGTTGATTAATTTAAATTTTCAGTTCCCAACGTTCTTTCTCTGTTTTCTTCAACTGTTCTTCGACTTCTTGTGGATGAACAGTACGGAAATGGTGTTCTTCGGCAGGGATGATCTCAATCATTTTCTCAATCATGTCCTTTGGATCATATTGATTCTTCAGCTGCTCTTCTTGCTTCTTCATATCTTCCTTTCTTGTAAAATTCGTTTCGGGATCGTACCATTTGTATTTTTCTTCTGCACTTCGATCATTGAAGCCTGTTGCATACGCACCTGGATTGATCGTTGCGACCTTCACTCCAAACTCTTGAAGTTCAGCCTGCATCGTTTGAGCAATACCTTCAATCGCATGCTTTGTAGCCGTATATGGCCCTACATACGGTGTTGCTGATATACCTGCCATAGAACTTAAAAAGATAATTTTTCCGCTTCGTTTCTCGACGAATTTTTTCGCAGCCAGCTGAACGGATTTTAAAGTCGCAAAAACGTTCACCTCAAATAAAGCACGAACGCGATCCATCGGAACTTCAGCTAATGGGCCACCTTCATTGATCGCTGCATTTGCTACAAATATATCAAAGTCATACTTTTCTATATGTTCTAAATCTCGTTCATTTGTAATATCTAGTTTGAACACCTCTATATCAAGACCTAGATTCTTTGATTCTTCTAAAAGCGCTGTTTTTTGTGAAGTCGTTTCAGTTGTGGCGATAATGGCATGTCCTTTTTTCGCGAGTCCGATAGCTGCACCTTTTCCTAATCCACTTCCTGCGCCTGTTATAAAAATCGTTTTGCTCATTAAATAAGCCTCCTAGTCGTATGTCTACTCTATCTCTTCCCACACCTGTTGAAAGTAAACTTTGTTGTGTTCACAAAGAAAAAAAGCAGGATTAGCTCCTGCTTTTTTTATCTTTTATTAAACTCCTGGGAACCATCCTGGTGCGTTCAAGACTGCGTTCCACAAAGGATCTGGTACTACTAGTTCCTCTTGTTTCGTTTTATCAAGCTTCGTTACAATTTCAGACTCTTTGCCTTGTTCGATCTTTTGTACCCAGTCTGGATCGATAATCAGTTCACGCCCTAAAGCAACCAATGGCACTCCTGTTTCTAAAGCTTTGATCGCATCATCTGCTGTATAGATGGAACCTACTCCCATAACAGGTACGCGATCGCCTACTCTTTCGTTAATAATCTCAATGCGTGAACGTGTATCTTCAACCCCTCGTCTAGGTTCAGACCAGAAATCCATTACCGAAACATGAAGATAATCTAATTTTTTTGCACTAAGAGCATCAACAAGCGCTAACGTATCAGCCATAGTAATTCCTGGTGTTTCAGGTTCTTCTGGTGAGAAACGATAGCCTACGATGAATGACTCATCACCATATTCAGCCACTGCTTTTTTCACTGAATCTACAACAGCTAAAGGAAACGCCATACGTTTTTCTAACGAGCCGCCCCATTGATCTTCACGGCGATTTGCGTGTGGAGAAAAGAACTGCTGAATCAGATAGCCGTTCGCACCGTGAATCTCAACACCGTCATAACCTGCTTCAATTGCACGTCTTGTCGTTTCACCAAAATCACGAATGATAGAGGCTACTTCTTCTGAAGTTAATTCGCGCGGCACAGGTTTCCCTTCACCTGAAGGAATATTGCTCGCACTCACAACATCTCCGTTTGGAACAAGTTCAGGTGGAACTTCACGACCACCATGGAAAATTTGGAGAATCGCTTTTGAGCCTTTTGCTTTTATGGCAGAAGCTAGGCTGCGAAGACTTGGAATCATGTCATCCGAATCTCCAGCGAACTCTCCTGGGAAACCTTTGCCATTAGCCGTCACATTCGTACAAGCCGTGATTACCATTCCAACACCTTCAGAACGGCGCTCGTAATAGCGAATTTCTTCATCTGTTACAGTTCCGTCTTCATTTGACGAAAAGTTTGTCATCGGTGCCATAACAACACGGTTCTTAAGCTCAACACCGTTCTTAAAACGATAAGATTCAAACAATGGTGCATATTTTTTATTCATCATGTTTGTCTTTCACCTCTTATTTTTATTGGGCTCTTCAAGTCGTTTTTGCTTTTATCATTTCTCTTATTACTTCCATGCAAGTTGATTGAAGTGCAAGATGCGAGACTCCTGGGGGATCAGTGGGACAGGTGAGACTCTTAACAGCGCAGAGCGCTAAGAGGCTCACCGCACACCCCCCGGAAAGCGAGCATGCTGGAACGGAAATCAACCACATACATTACTATCAATGAAATAGCCCGAATTATAACTTTCTTTTTTAAAGTAACTATTATAATAATACCCTCTGTTTCCAAATGCAAAAAATACGCTTATGGTTTTAAGAATAATTTAAAAAGGGAACAGTATATTTCTAAGAAATATAGACAAATGCTCGCACCAACCCAGGAGGTAACGCATGAAAAAATCCAGTATTGCCGTCTTCATCATCATATTTGCCCTGTTCTATGTTTCCAGTATTCTATTTCCGATCGACCGCGAGTGGTATGATGCTCTAAACAAGCCATCATGGACTCCGTCAGGACAAACAATCGGCATGATATGGGCTGTTTTGTTCTTTTTAATCGCTCTATCAGCTACTCTTATCTACAATCAATACGGTTTTAAACCGATTGGATTTTGGATTCTTTTTGCAGTCAACTACGTAGTGAATCAAGCTTTCAGTTATTTTCAGTTCACACAAAAAGATTTGCTATTAGCAACCGTTGATGCATTTTTGATCGCTGTGACGACTTTACTTTTAGTTATCTATGCGAGTCGTTTAAGAAAAGTTTCAGGATGGCTGCTCATCCCTTATCTTCTCTGGAGTTCGTTTGCTACCTACTTATCTTGGACCATCTATAGCATGAACGCATAAGCAATAAGAGATCTAGCCTTGAAGAGAAGGCTAGATCTCTTTTATTATGTTCCAGAAATCGCTACGTATTGATTCTGAAGAACAAATCGATTATTCTTCCATCCTAGTGTGTTCACCACATACCCTAAAGCATCTGCGTTATATAACCCAGCGATCTTTTGATAAGCAGAAAGCTCGTAAACTCCGTCGGAATTAAAATCAATGGGATATAGACCACTTAATGGATTCACAAAGCCGGTAATTGGTTTCTTCAGCTTTCCGTTCACATCATATATTTCATTTAAATACTCTTTGTCTCGTTTTGATAGATCAATGATATACGTTTTATTATTACGTTTACTTACAACTCGAACTTTGTAGTTATTCTCATAGATCACATCATATTCATAAGCTGCATTGTAAGCGTTAAAATTAAACATCTCTTGTGGTGTATTCCCTATAAACGAGTACACATAATGGTACATGAATCCTCCGCTGCCTCCAGAATTAATGCTGACCAACACGTCTGAAACACCGTTACCTGTAAAATCTCCTAAAAACAAAGTGGGATTGTATCCCGCATTATCAGAAAGGGGCACTCTTGTTTGTACACCTGTTCTTCCGTTCTTTACAAAAAGCGTAATGTTCTCAATAAATGGGCTATCCTGACTCTTCGTACCTGTTAAATATACATCGTCTGGTACACGGTCTCCCGTCACATCTCCCTTAGCGAATGCAACAACACTCGGAGTCACTCTATAATTGTAATGGTTATACATAACATGCTCCTTGTTAGATACAGTTTACTACCATGTTATGGGCACAAGACGGGATTGACACAACAAAAAAAGCCCCGTGTCGCATGGAATCATTCCATATAGCACGGAGACTGGTTATTTATTATTCTGATAAACGTCACTTTTAGAATGGAATCCATCTTTAATAATCGTTGCTTCGAGATTCCCTTTATCAACCGCGATCGGAGACAACAAAACTGAAGGAACCTCTATTTTACCGTTGTTTATCTTTCGTTCTGTTTTTATCGTTTTACCTTTTGCCATCTCTACTGCCAATTCTGCAGCTTTTTCTGATAATGCCTGAATCGGTTTATATACCGTCATCACTTGAGTTCCTCGCACGATCCGCTGCACGCCAGCAAGCTCCGCATCTTGTCCTGAGACCGGAATCTTTCCTGCGAGGCCTTGTGCTTCAAGCGCTTGTATGACACCACCCGCAGTGGCATCGTTCGCTGCAATTACAGCATGTATCTCGTTGTTGTTAGCTTTCAGTGCCGATTCCATATTTTTAAAAGCATTAGCAGGTGTCCAGTCTTGGGACCATTGATCGTATACAACCGTGATAACTCCTTTATCAATTAATGGCTGAAGAACTCGGAACACACCTTTTTTAAACAGGTGAGCATTATTATCCGTTTCGGCTCCTCCTATATACACGTACTTTCCATTCGGAACGAGCTTTGTTATCGCAAGCGCTTGAAGCTCGCCTACCTTTTCGTTGTCAAAAGATACGTACATGTCGAGGTCAGCATTTTTGACTAGACGGTCGTATGCCATCACTTTAATGCCTGCTGAGTGTGCTTTCTTGACGATCGCCGCCATAGCTTCAGCATTATGAGGAACAACGACAAGAAGGTCGACCTCGTTCTGAATGAGCGTTTCAGCTTGTGCAATCTGCAGAGAGTCATCGCCATTAGCAGCAAGAATCTCTACCTCTGCCCCTAGATTCTCTACGGCTTTCTTAAAGAGCTCTTTATCTTTAAGCCAACGTTCTTCTAATAACGTATCCATGGAAAAGCCAATCTTAATCATTTCCTCGTTCACTGACCCGCTGTCTAGCTTTTCACTTTTAGAAGGAATCGCTTTTCCAAGTGTTTCATTACTCGTACTGTTTTTGTCGCACCCTGAAGCACATATCAAAGCTATGAAAAACAGGACGAGGCATAAACGATTTAAGAATCTTCTCATGAATGGTGCTCCTTTACGTACCTTCATCCTTTTTTCCCAAGAACAGTCCTCCGATATTCTGTAGGTGAAAGCGTAACCATTTTTTTGAACACTTTGCTGAAATAGTTAGGTTCGTGATAACCGACCTCAAACGTGATTTCTTTTAAGCTTTTTTCTGGATCTGCCATCAGTTTCTTCGCTTTTTCGATTCTGCATTCTGTCAGAAAATCAATATAGTTGATTCCCAGCTTTTCTTTGAACATCTTACTAATATAGATCGGACTTAAACCTACTTTTCTTCCTAACGCCTCAAGAGAGATGTCTTCATGAGAATGCTTTACGATATATTGTTTGATCTGATGAATCGTATCGGCTTCAAGCTTTTCATAATGTTCTTCGTATGAAGTCCGCATCTGTTTGAATAGATGTTCAGATTCAGAACGAAGCTGACGGTAGTCTTGAGTTTGATAAGAAAAGAAAGGCGTTTCAGTCTCCATTCCCATTTCGTTCATCACTCTTGCAGCCACCCAGAGCAGTTCAAGAACACGCTGCTGCGTTTGGAGCAGATCTGTCCCTTCTTTCTCGCAACGTTGGATGAGGCTCAATACATTTTTAAGAACTTCATCCCATTTCCCTAACCTGATTTCATCTAAAAACTGTTTTTCTCGCTGTTTGGATTGAGGTCTGTCCTCTGTACTCCCAAGCACTGGAACATCATGATAAAAGCGATATTTAATAGGCAAGGAGGAATCCATCGTGGCAATAAGTGATTCTTGATACGACTGCCGAACTTGATCTAAAGAATGACACACATTTCCGATCCCTATAAACCATCCAACATCAGACGTTGCTTTTCTCAGTGAAAGAATATCTTTTGCGAGGGAAATAGCTTGAGAACGAAACGATGAACCAGGTTTACGAAAGACGATAATAGGAAGCTGACGGCCATACAAGGCACCGGCCCACCCACTCGCCGATTTCCTGACCTTTTCTTTAATCAACGAATAAAGGTTTTCTTCACCTTGTGGAAGTAGAATACTCATCACGAATGGTTCTTGAGTGGAAGAGATGTCGAGCATATCAACAAGCATATCCAAATGGACATCATGTACATGATCGAACAAGAGCTGGGTGACAACATCTGTTTCCACGAGCGGTAACGTACTTTCCAAAACCTTGAGAGATCTGCGCTCTTCTGCAATTTCCATTAAGACTTTCCCCACCGTCTCCTCAATCTCACTCACTCTGCTCGGCTTTAATAAGTAATCCTTCACTCCTAATTTAATCGCCTGACGAGCATAATCAAACATATCAAAAGCCGTAATCATCACAAACTTAATAAAAGGATTCGTAGATGTAATCTGCTGAATCGCTTCTAGTCCGTTCATTCCTGGCATCTGAATATCCATCATCACTAAGTCAGGCTTTACTTCCGCCGCAACTTGAACTGCCACTTTCCCATTCTTCGCTTGATGAATCTCGAGATTAGGAAATGCCTTCTGCAGAATAACTTGCAGCCCTTCTCGTTCAATCTGCTCGTCATCAACGATCAAGAGTTTGAGCATACTGTCCAATCCCCCTCGCCTTAGGAATTCTTATTACCACCGTCGTACCTACACCGATATCACTTTGAATATCCATCACGTCTTCAAGACCATAAAAAAGTCGAAGTCGCTTCACAACATTCGTAAAACCGATACCTGTTGAAGCACTGTTTGTCTCAACCAGTTCTCCGTCTAAAATCTGTAACCTGATATTCTCAGGTATTCCAGGTCCGTCGTCTTCCACTTCAATTCTCACCATATTATCGTCATCTTTAATTCGTAGCCAGATCTGTCCGCCATCTTCTCTTGGCTCCACCGCATAGATCACGGCGTTCTCAATAATCGGTTGCAGGGTTAAGCCCGGAATCTGAGCCTCTAAACAGGACTGATCAATTTCGAGGTGCAACGTCAACCGGTCAGTAAACCTTGCTTTTTGAATGTTCATATATTGCTGAATCACCATCACTTCATCTTGAAGCGTAACGGATTTGTCTAACCACTTTAAGTTGTATCTTAAAAGACCAGCCACACTTACAAGTAGATCACTCGTTTCCTCTGACCCTTCCAAATAAGCCTTTTTCGATAGGGTATTAAGCGTATTAAATAAAAAGTGCGGGTTGATTTGGCTTTGCAGGTTCTTAAGCTGACTCTCTTGCAACAGAAGCTTGCTTTGCTGAAGTTCATGCTCCAGCTGCGCCTTCTGCTGTATCTCCTGAAACAAATTATTGATATTGATGCGCATTCGGTTAAAGGTTTGAGCAAGAAACGAGATTTCATCATTTGATTCAACTTTGATCTCTTTGTCAAACTTTCCTGCAGACAGCTCGTTCGCTGCACGTGTTAACTGTTGCACAGGTCTTGTGATGCTTAAACTAAACCAATACGTAATCACGAGTAACAAAAGCGTGATCAAAAGCATCAGCCAGATTCCTAGTTTCTTAAATTCAGCAGACTGATCAATAATGCCACGATAAAAAACGTCATAAGTCTTCAGCTCTGTATCGATCAAGGTGAGTGTCATTTCTGATATATATTTGGAAATACGCGTCGCTTCGGTGAATTCTTTGTTTGAGGTCTCGGTGTCAGATTCCGCATAGAACATCAGAGAACGATCTGTTGTTTCAATTAAACTATCAATAAGATTCATATAATTCATGAGTGCAAATTCATTTTCTGAATTTCTAAGTTTTCCGATTTCCAATTTTGCCATGTTAAGTTTATCTTTGCTTTTATCAAGGTTATCCAAATGGATCTCTGATGGTTCAAGCAAGTAGTTGTTTAGATCTGTGACCACCTTTTGACTCGTGCTCGTCACTTCATTCATGCTTAAATAACGTTGCAAGATGTCATTGTATTGATTTTGCGTTTTCTGATTATAGTATGTAAGCGCTATCCAAATAATGGCCATGATGATCAGAACGACTGATGCAAGCATCCATATTTTTTTCTGTATTCTGTTCATCTCTCGTCCATCGCCTTTATCATTCGAATTTCACTGGAATAACCATCCGCATCAAGAGGAACGGTTTCGTTCTTCAGCCATTGCATCAAAACATCTACGCTTTTTCTTCCCATCAACTCGGGTGACTGTTCAATCACACCATCCAACTTTTTTTGGTTAAGCAATGTCATCGATTCCGATCCATCATCAAAAGAATAAATAAAATAGGGCTCTACTTGTCCGCGTCTACCAATCTCCTGAATCATAGCGCCTGCCGTATTGGCGTTCACGGCAATAAATCCATCCGCATCGGGATACTGGTTCAAAAGGTCTCTTGTTTTTGCGATAACTTGCTCTCTCGCCTCAGGTGTTTCTGCATAGATCGTTTTTACGTTCGGAAAGCTTTGAAGCACCTCTTTAATGCCTGAAAGCCGTTGCTCCTGATAGTACTCTTTTTGGCTATCACTTAATAAAATGACTTGCCCTTCTTGTCCCATGTCAGACAACATGAGTTTGGCGATCATCATTCCAGCTAAGTGCTGATTTGATCCAACATACGTTTTTCGGAGGCTTTCAGCTTTAGGTACGTCATTTCCAACGGTAATGATAGGAATGCCATAAAACGCCGCTTTTACTTTCGTCAATTCTTTAAAGCGATCTTTATCAAGTCCCTGTACGATGATGCCATCTACTTTCGACTGTATAGCAATCTCTAGCTTCTTCAAAAAATCATCTTGGTTCTTGCCGTAGCTTCCCCATACCTCAAGGCTTGCTCCGCTTTTTTGAGCTTGTTGTTCCGCGCCTTTTCCAACCTTATCCCAAAAAGGGGTATCCAATTCTTGCGTGATAAGAACGATCCGAAAAGAATCTTCTTTCTGAGAAGAAGCTGTAGGCATTTTCCAGTCCGTTCGAAACGCTTTTTGCGCCGTTATAAACGTGAAATAACTTAGGAAGATACATATAAAAATCAAAAGAATAAACCCAGCTTTGCGCAAGTGAAGTATCCCCTTTTTTTCCGGAAATTTACTACTCTCATTTTATCATAAGAAACTTGATGCGAGCGCTTACCTATTTACCAATTATAGGTATATGCGAGGTGTCTAAGAGTTAAAAAAGTGAAGACATCTTTTAACACGATGTCTCCACTTTTTAGCAAACCTAACTTTGAATTAGGCTATCCTCTCTTTTTACGCGTCATCACATCAAACAATACAGCTGCAACCAACACGCCACCTCTAATCATGTACTGCATGGAAACCCCAACCCCAAGAAGGTTCATCCCGCTTGATAAAGAAGCCATAACTATGGCACCGATGATGGCACCCGTTACTTTTCCAACACCACCCGCTGAAGACACACCACCAACATAGGCTGCAGCTATGGCATCAAGCTCGAATAGCGTTCCTGCTGTTGTCGTAGCAGACTGAAGACGTGAAGTAAAAAGGATACCTGAGAGCGCCGCAAGCATTCCCATAGAACCAAACACCATATACGTAATCATATTTACATTGATTCCACTTAGATGTGCAGCTTCTGGGTTACTTCCTACTGCGTAAATGTGGCGTCCAAGCACTGTTTTCGTTGTTAAGAAATGATAGGCTACAACGACAAGGAGCATGATTACAACGGTCCAAGAAAAGCCGTTATAACCTGCTAGAATCCAAGTTACATAGGCGATGATCGCTGAAACAAAAATGAGTTTGAACGTGAATATTCCTTTTGAGACAA
Organism: Fictibacillus nanhaiensis; assembly: GCF_049537595.1. Classification (GTDB taxonomy): domain Bacteria; phylum Bacillota; class Bacilli; order Bacillales; family Fictibacillaceae; genus Fictibacillus; species Fictibacillus nanhaiensis_F. The sequence goes on along the minus strand of NZ_JBMULM010000003.1, from coordinate 64,301 downwards.
CATCAAACTGATATTTAATCTTGTTGCGGCGCGTAGAAATCTCGCTATAAATGTAAAATAAAATCGATAATAGACCTAGAATTAGAGATAAAAGATGCAAGCCGTTTACGATCATAAGGGATGGAATAAATCCGTTGCCGATCGCGTTGAACGCATCATCTTTAATAATAATCGTTCCTGTTTTTTCTGTTACTTGCAATAACGCACCGCGGAAGATCAACATCCCTGCAAGCGTTGCTACAAACGAAGGAATGGCGTATTTCGCGATCAACAAACCGTTAAATAAACCAATAAAGATTCCAAGAACAAGGATTACCGGAATCGTCACATAAACAGGTAACCCCATCTTTGTTAAAAGGATGGCCGCGATAGCACCAAGAAATCCTGCTGCGAACCCGACAGATAGATCAATATGACGAATAACGATGACGAGTGTCATTCCTACTGCCAGCACAGCGATATAACCCGTAGAATCTAATAGATTACTAATATTACGAGATGACATGAACAGCCCATCCGTCATGATGGAGAAGGTAAGCATAATCACAAACAGCGCGATATACATCCCATAATCACGGATATTCTCTTTCACTAACGTTCTTGCTTCATTAATAAATCCCATGTGTTAACCCCCTATTGCGTGGCAAGCTGCATGATGTTTTCTTGATTGGCTTCTTCAATCGGCAGCTCACCTTTCATTCTTCCTTCAGCCATAACGTAGACACGATCACTCATCCCGAGTACTTCACCAAGTTCAGAAGAAATCATAATAATACTCATGCCCTCGCTGATTAATTTGTTCATGATCGTATAGATCTCAAACTTGGCACCAACATCGATACCGCGTGTGGGTTCATCCAAAATTAATAGCTTCGGCCCAACGAACAGCCACTTTCCGAGCGATACCTTCTGCTGATTTCCTCCACTTAAGTTACCGACCGTTTGCTCTAGAGAGGAAGCTTTAATATACATCGAGCGCTTATATTCGGTTGCTCTTTTTACTTCTTCATTCTCGTTGATGATGCCCTTATCAGCGACTTCGTTAAGATTGGCAGCCGTTATGTTGTTCTTAATATCTTGAATAAGGAACAGTCCGTCACCTTTTCGATCTTCCGTTACATAGGCAATGCCTGACTTAATCGCATCACTCGTATGTTTAAACGTTTTTTCCACACCTGAGACTTTAAGCTGACCTTCTAGTTTGTAATTTTTCGGATTACCAAACACACTCAGTGCAAGTTCTGTCCGTCCAGAGCCCATAAGTCCAGCGATTCCGACGATTTCTCCCTTTTTCACATGAAAGTCGATATCTTTTAAAACATGTCTAGCAAGCTCGGTACTATAAGCAGACCAATCATTCAGCTCAAGTATCGTTTCACCAATCTTCTTATCGGGTCTCTTTGGATAAATATCATCAATATCGCGCCCGACCATGTTTTTGATGATCATGTTCTCTGAGATTTCTCCATTAGAAGCATCCAGTGTACAGATCGTTTTGCCATCACGAAGCACTGTTGCTTGGTCGGCAATAGAGATGACTTCTTTTAATTTGTGGGAGATCATAATACTCGTAATGCCCTGTTTCTTCAGCTCACCTAGAAGTTTTAATAAATTCTCACTGTCATCTTCATTCAGTGCGGCGGTCGGTTCATCTAAAATAAGCAGCTTAACGTCCTTACTTAACGCTTTGGCGATCTCAACCAACTGCTGCTTTCCTACACTCAAGTCCTTCACAAGTGTTTCAGGGTTAACATCGAGCCCTACACGCTTCAGCATTTTCTTAGCTTCAGCAATCGTTTGGTTCCAGTCCACTAAGTTTCCACGTTTGACCTCGTTACCTACAAAAATATTTTCATAAACCGTGAGATCCGGAAACAAAGCGAGCTCCTGATAGATGATAACGATGCCGGTTTGAACACTGTCACTGATCTTGTTGAACTGCTGAACACTGCCTTCAAACACGATGTCTCCTTCATACGTTCCATAAGGATAAACACCACTTAGCACTTTCATTAGCGTGGATTTTCCTGCTCCGTTTTCCCCAATCAAGCAGTGTATCTCGCCTTTTCTCACTTTAAAATTTACATTGCTGAGCGCTTTCACTCCGGTAAACGATTTGGAGATCTCGTTCATCTCCAAAATATATCCGCTCATCCTGATCCCTCCAATTAGCCACTCCACTGACTTCATTGTGAAAAATAGTGATAGACGTAGGATCTATCACTATTTCTCGTCCTGCTATTTTCTTATTCAAGCCCTGTAAAATCGTCGGCTTTATAATAATCAGAATCAATAAGTTCCTTCTTCACGTTGTCTTTGTTTACAACGATTACGTTCGTTTGTTTTGCTTTTACTTCAACGTTTCCATTGTCATAAGAACCCGTTGTTTCCGGCTTCTTCTCATCAAGGATCTCAACCGCCATTCCCATTGCATCCTTAACAAGTGTACGAACATCCTTAAATACAGTCATCGATTGTTTGCCATCAATCACATATTGGATAGAAGCTTTCTCTGCATCCTGACCTGTTACAAGGTAGCTAGAAACCGCGCTGTCTGATCCAAATACATCTGCGATCGAACGAGCTGTTCCATCGTTTGGAGCAAGAATCGCCACATCACCTTTTAAGTCTGCCTTAGCAGCCGTCAAATGTGTTTGTGCTTTGTTCTTCGCTTCGTTTGCATCCCAGTTCGTTGTCACTTGGCCGATGATCTTGCTCAGCTCGTCGCGAGAAAGTTCAGCTTTGTCTTTTAAAGCTTCAGCTTCACTAGAGTTAGCGATCTTAAATGTACCGTCAGCAATCTTAGGTTGAAGTACTTTCCAAGCTCCTTCAAAGAATAAGAATGCGTTGTTATCAGAAGCTGCTCCAGCATATAGGTAAAGCGGAGTGTTAGATCCTTTAGCGTTGTCGATCAAGTATTGACCTTGTGCAGCACCTACTGCCAAGCTGTCAAACGTTACGTAGTAATCAACTGCGTCTGTATTCGTGATCAAACGGTCATACGCGATAACCGTTATGTCATCCTTTTTCGCTGCTTCTACAGCTGCAGCTGCTGCATCGCCATCTTGCGGACAGATGATAAGAACATCGATTCCTTTGTTGATCAATGTTTCAACATTTTCTTTTTCCTTTGCAGAAGATCCTTGGCTGAACAGAATTTCAGTCGTGTAATCTGTTCCTTTTAAAGCATCCTTAAATCTTTGCTCGTCCTGCACCCATCTTGGCTCATCTTTCGTAGGTAAGACGATCCCCACGCTTACCTCGCTATTGCTGTCACTGCAACCAGCTGCAACAAGCATAAGCATGATTACCGCCAGCATTAGAGATACTAATTTACTTTTCTTCATATTTTGTTCCCCCTCTTTTAGGTACTTACAAGTTAATTATAGCTACGTAAAAAGAGGGTTTGAAAGCGCTATCATTAGCACTTTATTAACATCGTCTGTACTTTTTTAAACTAGGTTAGATAGTTTGGTTATTAATTCAGTAAAAAGAGATTATTTACTAGAAGGGATGTGTTGAAGGAAGTAAAAGTGTTCCTGATAAAGACATTTTTTGGTGAATGTGTTTTTGGAGAAAACACCCAAACATATATTCACGTTAAATCGATTATATTCACGTTAATTTTAATAATTTCACATTAATCTTGATAATTTCACGTTAATCTCAATAATTTCACGTTAGCATTTTTTCAAGTGGCTAACAGCAATCACTCACCACTAACAGGATTTCCGACAAACAAGAAAAAGACAGCACCGTATTAATGGTGCTGCCTGTATCGTTTTTTCTGTTATTTCGCATTCTCATCAGGCTGATGGATACCGAAAATATTGCCTTCTGTATCTATGTAGTATCCTTGCCAAGCCATTCCTGGAAGTGCATACTTCGGCATCGCCACTTTTCCGCCTTGCTCCAAAATCTTTTCTTCTGTTTCATCATAGCTTTCAACACCCATCGTACAAGCATATCCATTTAATGCTTGATTCGGTTCAGGAGGAGGGCTTTGCCTTTGCATGAGTGCCCCGTTGATTCCCATTTCTTTGTCGTCACCCGTTACTGCACCATAATACGGCATTCCGGCAAATTCACTCCAATCTTGAAATGACCAGCCAAACACCTCACCGTAAAACTTCATTGCCCGCTCCATATCATCTACATGAATTTCGAAATGCACTAATCTGCCCATGAGTAACCTCCTGATTTTTTTATAATAAAACCACTTATGTCATTCCATACACATATTCGTAATTCCTTTAAACGAGAAAATACGACAACAAAAAGGCACCCTCAACGCTAAACAACGTCTCAGGTGCCATTTATTATGCTGCTTTTTGAATGTTAATTTCTTTTCCATCTTTACGCCATTCTTTGTATTCGGCTGCTGCTGTAAAGAGTACGTCTGTAGATGAATTTAGGGCTGTTTCAAAAGAATCTTGTAAAACACCAATGATAAAGCCGACACCTACTACTTGCATCGCCACATCACCTGGGATACCGAACAGACTACATGCTAGAGGAATCAATAATAGCGATCCCCCAGCAACCCCAGAAGCGCCACATGCGCATACAGCGGAAAGAACACTTAGAAGAATTGCAGTCCCAAGATCAACCTGAATGTTTAGCGTATGAACCGCCGCAAGTGTTAAAACAGAAATTGTAACCGCAGCACCTGCCATATTGATCGTTGCGCCTAATGGGATGGATACAGAGTAGTTATCCTTGTCCAAACCAAGCTTCTCACATAACTTCATGTTGACAGGAATGTTAGAAGCGGAGCTGCGTGTGAAGAATGCTGTAATTCCACTTTCTTTCAAGCATTTAAAAACTAACGGATAAGGATTTTGTCTGATTGCTAAATACACAATAACTGGATTTACAACCAACGCAACAAATACCATACAACCAATTAAAAGTCCTAACAACTTGCCATAACCCAATAACGAGTCAATACCGTTTGACGTAATCGATTCAACGACTAATCCCATGATTCCTAGCGGTGCAAACTTAATGACCCATGTCACCAATTTAGCTACAGCCTCAGAAACGTTTGAAAGCATCGTTTTTGTTGTTTCCTGTGCACTTCTTAAGGCAAGTCCTAATAGTACTGCCCATGCTAAGATACCGATATAGTTCGCGTTAACCAAAGCGTTGAATGGATTATCAACAACGTTCATCAGCAACGTTTTTAGTACTTCAACAACACCACCCGGAGGGGTCACCCCTTCTGCTCCCTTACCAAGAGTCAGACCTACAGGGAAAATAAAACTTGCAATAACCGCTGTTAATCCAGCTAAGAATGTACCTACAAGATAAAATAAAATAATGGCTTTCATGTTCGTCTGATGGCCCGATTTATGTTGAGCGATCGCCGACATAACCAAAAATAATACCAAAACAGGTGCGATTGCTTTTAGTGCACCTACAAATAATGTTCCAAAAATAACAACAGGTTTTGCTGCTTGCGGAATCGTTAAAGCTAAGATAATACCTACAATCAATCCGATAAAGATCTGTTTAACAAGACTTAACTGATTCCACTTTTTCAGTATACGTTTCATAGATGTCATCACCAATCTAGTTAGAATTGTAAAGCTGTTTATCTGAATAAACCTGTAGCAAGATTAGTCTTTAACCAATAGGATTATCGAAGCAAGAAGAAGTAAATCCACCCGGAAAAGACAATTGTCTTTCTGTTAAGTAGTATTATAGTAGGTATTCCAGCGTAATACAATGTATTTATAAAAGTTGTAATAATTAGAATATTTAATAATATTTACGTGTTTTTTTATTAGAATAAAACCTCAGGATATTATTCCTGAGGTTTTTCACTTTCAATTAGGTTCTATTACCACGTTTTCAATCAATTCCAACCGCATCAAAGCCTTCGTTAACTGCACTCACTTCTGCACTTCCTGATCCATAAAGATCTGTTGCAGCTTGTACGATGGCTTGACGAGCTTCACTAAAATTCGAATTCGATGTTAAGTAAACCGATAGTGCACGGTAATATATTTTCCCTAATTTTTCTCTACCAAGCTCCTCACCAATTAAATAAGCAGCATGATTGGTGATAGAAGAGTTCACATGTACACCACCATTATCTACATTCAGCGGCATGTTATAATATTCATCCATATGTGCTGGATAGACGCCACTGCCATATGCTGCTCTTTGCGGGTTGCTGACAACTACACTATTCGGGTCGCTTAAGCTACGCAATCTCGTTACGCCATCTGCTTTTGCTGCCGGGGCCATAATGTCCTCACCCATTTCCCAATCACTATCATCAACGAGCGCACCAAAAACGTCAGCGAATGATTCGTTAAGTGCTCCAGATTGGTTACGGTACGCTAGATTCGCGGTATGCGTAATTACACCATGTGTCATTTCATGGGCCGCAACATCAAGTCCAGCGGATAATGGAATGAAGAATTCACCGTCACCATCTCCATAGGCCATATAACGTCCATTCCAGAATGCATTATTGTAATCGACTCCCATGTGTACATAGGAATTGATCGCCATACCTTCTCCATCCAAAGAATTCCTACCATGCTCATTCAAATAATACTCATATACCTTTTCAGAATTATAGTGTGCATCAACAGCCGCTCGGTCATAGTCACTCGTAAAGGAAGCAGAATTTCCCGTATAAATCTTATCATTACTAGAGTCCCAATCACTTGTTGCATCATACGTAAAAATTCCTTCAAGATTCTCATGTGAGTAATCCGCTAATGCAAATCTTGTTCCAGATTGCGGTTCTTTCACTCGTGTAATATGTAATTTTCTATGTTCACCATTAACGCCAAGGCCAGAGCCTGTTTGTGTCTTGTGTTCCTCTGCATGCATGAGCCCATTAAATTGATCGATGACTTTCCCTGTCTTAGCATCTACAAATACAAACCAGTTTCCAGGTTCTTCACCCATAAAGTTAACGTTTATTTTATAAGCGGTGTGATTCTTATTTTCAAAAGGATAGATAACGAGCTCAGATGTTGGTTCATACGTTAGTTCTTGTGGGGCATTAATTGACGAGAAGGCAGCTTGAAGCGCATCATCTTGGCTGATGGCAGGAGTGGTGTCTACAAGTTGGTCGACAAGAGTCTGATTGGTTCTTCCATTTACCGACACGATCTCATGATTTTTATTAAAATGGGCAATTACTTCAGATCCTTCAACAGGAATCCCATTGACGACCTGATTAAAGCGGACATGAGTCATACCTAATTCATCTTTTTGTACATCTTTTACTTTTAGATTTTTCTTCGGACTTTGAATTCCAGTTTTATCTTCATTTTTCTTTAAATAATTTAGTGCGTTCGTAGAACTGCTGGAGGAAAACCTCTCTAAATTTCGTTCCTTCACAAAGAAAGGTACACTCGCTTTCTCATTCCATTCCTTAGATGCTTGTACACTGTTAACCTTGGTAGAATCTACCGGATGAGCCAAGACATTCATTGGAATAGAACCTACCAATAAGGCAGATGACAGAATGACAGGAGCAATAAGCTTTTTCTTCACAATTTGTTACCTCCTATTAATTGGATAACTTCATTATAAAGAATAGCTGGTCTATTTAAATGAACAATTAGAATTATTTTAATATTCAAACTAAAAAGGTTTAATTTATTTTTAGGTATAATTTCCCAAAGTGCAATTGTTGTAAATCTCCTCGCATAATTTATATTTATATTGAAAAAGAGGAATGGAGACTTTACCCCATTTAAAGAATCAAAGATATTCATATACAAATTACTTTTGCAATATAGATAGGACATTCAGTACTACTCAGATTCAATAACCCTTGCCACTCCATGTCCACACTTCTTACACTTGCCTTTTAAAACAACTCCAAATCGAGCCTCTTCTATCGTAAAACTTTCAATCGTTGTAACACCTGAACAATTCGTACAAAAAACATTATTAATAAGCCGACTTCTAATCTCTTTAGGAATAGAAAGCCATCTTTTATTGGCCTCCATTTTATAACCTCTATTCTTCATTTATTTACTAAGAAAACAGATACGCAAATGACATTCAACAAGCTAGTAGAAGAGACATTCAAAACTAAAACTGTTTCCAATGTCCTTCTGAGATCACTTCGACTTCTCCATCAATCACTTTAATGGCGGTATCATCGTTGATAGCATACGCTGCCCCCTGCAGCTCAGCTGCCCATCGCTCTGCAGCTGCCATGGTATTTCCCGGTAGCATTTCATGATCAACATGTGGGAATATAGAAAAATCGACAAATCCAAGTGCTTGATCCACACCACTCGGTGGAGTCCAGCCAATAAAGAATTCTCCAATCTTAGGTCCCAACACCATGCTTCCTGCACTCATTCCCACATATACTGCGCGAAGCGACGGTAATAGCTCTGCCAGTCCTGATTGTTGCATCCAATGATACAGGTAAAGAGCGTCTCCGCCCGAAACTAATAAGACGTCGGTCTCCTTTACGAGGGGTACCCAGCGTTCTTTATCAATGCTGGGCAGCGCTGTTAACTCAAGCACACCAACTGACTTCCAACCTAGATTAACCATAGGATTCACTTCTTTCCCACTGATGAATTCCCAGGCTTTCACGCCTGGCCCCACCCATGGATGTCCGTACATTGCGGTAGGTATACACAGCGCGTTGCAGTCAGCAATCGGCTTGTCCAGCATGTCAACCAACGCGTCATGTATGCTCTTGTTAATCACGCCTCCCGATGTAAGCAGTAATTTCATAACGTGACTCCTCCTTGCATTTTACATGAATGTATCTATAATTCTACAAAAGCAGTCACCTTCCTTTTATAGACCGTGTAGAGTTACTTTTCTACTCAATATGGAACTAGTCATAATAAGCTTACTTTGCTGAATTTCCCTCATATTTGAAAGTAAAAAAAACAGTATGAAACCTTCAAGGTTTCATACTGTTTTCCACTGTAAGTTTCCTATTCTTTTTCCAGTTCTAACTTATCTAAAATCGCTCTCACTTCATCCGTGGATTTTGTGTTCATCAACTGATTGCGTAATTCTGCCGCCCCAGGGAACCCTTTAACATAGATCTTGAAAAAGCGATGAAGCCCTGTGATGGAACGAGGCACTTCTTCTGAGTATTGATCTTGAAGATCAAGCTGCAGTCTTAACAGATCAAGATATTCTTTACTGCTGTGCTCTCTTGGCTCTTTTTCAAAGGCAAAAGGATTTTTAAAGATTCCACGTCCGATCATGACGCCGTCGATCCCGTATTTTTCTGCAAGCTCTAGCCCGACTTGACGGTCTGGAATGTCTCCATTGATCGTTAACAATGTGTCTGGAGCAATTCGGTCACGCAGCTTTTTAATCTCAGGAATAAGCTCCCAATGAGCATCTACAAGACTCATTTCCTCTCTTGTGCGTAGATGAATAGAAAGGTTCGCAATATCCTGCTCTAAAATATGAGTAAGCCACGCTTCCCACTCATCGATCTCTTTAAAACCAAGTCGTGTCTTCACGCTAACAGGCAGTCCGCCCGCTTTAGCCGCCTGAATCAATTCAGCCGCTACATCTGGACGTAGAATAAGGCCACTTCCTTTTCCTCTTTGTGCAACATTCGGTACAGGGCAGCCCATGTTAATGTCGATTCCTTTAAAGCCCATCTCTTTCATGCCAATACTCATTTGACGGAAATATTCAGGGTTATCTCCCCATATATGTGCTACCATCGGCTGTTCATCTTCTGTAAACGTCAAACGGCCTCTGACACTTTTTAAGCCCTCTGGATGACAATAGCTATCTGAGTTTGTAAACTCCGTAAAAAACACATCCGGTCGCCCAGCTTCACTTACGACATGACGAAAAACTACATCTGTCACATCCTCCATTGGAGCAAGTACAAAAAATGGACGCGGTAGATCACGCCAAAAATTATCTATCATTAATGCTCAAATCCTCTCACTATAGTGCAACTTCAAAATCCCAGTAAAATAAATATTCTTTTACACTTATATCATGATTGTTAACTCAATATCAATCACTGCACATTTATAATTTATGGAAATTTGCAGATGCACAAAAAGCTTCTCAATGGTTACGATATCAACCCAATTTGTACTAAAAGATACTATAAGCTGTCTCCAAAAAACAGTAAAACCGTACATTTATTCCTGCAGATCTATCCCTTTATCAACCATTAGAGTTATGAAAGTCTTTCATGTATGATTTAACTTTGATTGAATCTTTTCTTAAATAGCCCATTCTCTTCAGTTCCTCGTATACGATCCAAGAGAACTTTTTTCTTCCCTCACTGTTTAAATGGTCGGGATCGATAAAATATTCTTTTTTGTTTACGAATCTTTGATCACTCATATAATTTAAAAATGGAACATTTAGATTTAAAGCTTCTAAATGCTGAAAAACAAGTCTATTCATTACTTCTTCATTGAAATATTCTTGATAAGACTGATGAACGGGCTCCATGGTCAACACTACCTGGTAGCCTTTATCGCTGCAATAATCTACAATGTCTTCTAACTGCTTTACATTTGGTTCGATGTTATTGTTTTCTATGGCTTCCTGGTACTGTTCTTCTATTTTCTCATACTTTCTTTCCGAGTAATCTTTACCGTTATTTGACCACGGTTGATGAGAATTCCATCTTAGATCTTTTAGTTTACCCGTGATTGCAGAGCTAAGACTCGCAGTATTTGTCCCAGGTAAGTTTAAGTAAGTGTAATAATCTATCAAATTATACGGTTCGATATCACTTCGATCCAAAACTCTATAATAGTTCCCAATGTTCTTAGCCTCAGAATTCGCGAAAGTCATCTGAGAGATGGAAACGAGAACGACACCACCAGGTTTAAGATGCTCACCATACTCTTTTAACAATTTAGAGTCGTATTGAATGGTCTGAGAAGGAAGCGCTAAGTCCAGATGGGACAGACCAGTGGGTTTAAAATAATAACCATACATCGAATGAGATGCACCTAGATTGATGATATCAACAGGATGTGGTTCTTTCTTAAATGCCAGTATGTCATGGTCAATATTGTAATCATATGAATCCTTAACAAATTGATTGATAGGCATAAAAAGCAGGGTAACAACACCGATGATAATTGTTAACTTAATGAATAAACGTACCATAGCAAATCCTTTCGAACATCGTGTTTCTTGACCATAATTCTCACCTAAACTTCACATGGAAGTTGTTGTATCAAAATCCACCATAAACAAATCCATCACCTGTAACACCTAATACAATAACTGAAAAAACAAGAAAAATATAAAATGCCAACCTAGTAAATGTGGAGTGCTTTGATAGAAATTCCCATGCTGAACCATTGTTTCTTTCTATATACTGGAACAGTTGTAGAATAATAAAGAAAAAAATGAAAAGCAGCAGATCAAATAACGGGAAAATTTCAAAAGCATTAATCATTCCAACCGGACTCCAAGAGCTGATACTTAAAAAAAGTTTTGCATGATCAAATGCTTGTGCTACGGTATCCGATCGAAAAAAAACTCTGGAAAAGCAGACGAGCAGGAAGGTTATTGCAATTTTCAACCACCTATGGAGCACTGGGCTTCTATCCAATCGAATAAAAGAAGCCATACTTTCACGATAAGATTTTGTTGCATCTCCAAACACACGATAAAACCCATGAATGAGACCCCATAATATAAAAGTCCAAGCAGCTCCGTGCCAAATGCCGCTTACTAAAAACGTAATCACAATGGCAAAATATATTTCACTTCTTTTCTTTTTTCTCTTACATAACGGGAAAAAAATATAATCCCTAAGCCATGTGGAGAGCGTTATATGCCATCTACTCCAGAAATCTGAAATTGAAACGGCAAAGTGCGGCTGCTTAAAGTTTTCAGTTAAATTGATTCCCAGCATTCTTGCACTACCAATGGCAATGTCACTGCATGCTGAAAAATCAGCGTATAACTGTATCGAGAATAAGATAGTAGCTAGTACGATTTCAGAACCAGACGGGTTAGGACTATCGTAAACACTAGCAACAATTGGAGCGAGTCGATCTGCAATCAATGTCTTTTTAAAAAAACCCCAAGTAATTCTCTTCATTCCATAGACTAAATTTTCATAGTTTAAACGCTGTTCGACTTTCAATTGTGGAATTAATTTTTTGGCACGTTCAATTGGCCCTGCAACCAGTTGTGGAAAAAATGCAAAATATACCGAAAAATAACCATAATGTCTTTCAGCTTTTTGCTTACCATAGAAAATATCCACAAGATAACTTACAGCCTGAAATGTATAAAATGAAATGGCTAATGGCAGAACAATCTCTTGGTAGGGTATTGAATAATCCCAACCCATGAACGTTGCCAACGACCGAAGCGACTCATTCACAAAATTAAAATATTTAAACCAACCAAGAAAAAACAATAATACAGAAATACCAACAATCATGGCTTTTTTCTTCTGTTTTTTTGTCTCCTGTTTTTCAATGAAGATTCCAGTAAAATAAGTAAAAGCTGTGCTTATAAAGAGTAATAGTATAAATTGAATACTTAAACTAGCGTAAAACACGTAACTCGCAATTAATAAAAGAACCCATCTGAATCGATGGGGAATTGAATAATTCAAAAAAACAGTTATTGCGAGAAATAGAAGAAACTCTATTGATATAAAAGTCATGCGATCACCTGATAATCAATCAACTTGTAATTTTTTGATAAATGAAACTAGTAACCTATCGCTTAAAAACCAGTTATATATACTAGTGTAAATTGTTATTCCAATTTTCCACTTTGTTATGTGTATCTGAGCGCCTTTAATTATCCATGTTTAGGAAGGTCTGAATAGAGAATTTTCCCATAATGATTACGTGGAATTTTCGTTATTCTCATAATCTTAAAGCCCTTTAAGTTTAATTTTTCCTTGATTATTTTTTTTATCTGGACAAAATCATCTCTTAATGTGTAGATATACATTTGGTCATCTGTTCCAGTACAGATACAATCGTGGCCATGCTCATTTAAAAACGCTTCTAAATCATCAAGGCTGATGCGGTTTCCATAGACCTTAATCATTCTTTTGATGCGTCCCGATATAAAGAAATACCCATCCTCATCAAAGTAAGCCATATCTCCTGTACGCAAGATACCATGATTCTCGTCTTTTTTCGAAAGATCGAATAACGACTCCGCATACCCTAAGGAAACATTCGGCCCTTTGTATATCAATTCACCTATCAAATGAGGTGCTGTAATTTTATTTCCCTTGTCATCCTGAAGGATCAGCTCTCCACCAGGAATAGCAATACCAATACTTCCGGCTTTTTCAATGTTTTTTTCATAAGGTAGATAGGTCATCCGCGCTGTCGCCTCCGTTTGACCGTACATTGTAAAAAACTGAATCCCCTTCTGATTACACACTTCAGCAAATTTAAGCGATAGCGTTTCGCTCAATTTGCCACCTGCCTGAGTTAATTTTTTTAAACTTGGCAGACTAAGCTCTTCAAACTTCATCCTGTCAAGCATCTCATACACAAAAGGAACTCCACCAAAAGTTGTGACTTGCTGTTCCTTACATAAATTCCAAAACTCCTTACTCATGATAGAAGCCCCCGTTACAACGACGGTGGCTCCACATATGAAATGGCTGTTAATAATAGAAAGCCCGTAGGAGTAATTCATTGGTAGTGTAGTGATTGGTTTATCTTTTTCATGGATATCAAGATACTTTGCTATTGATTTAGCGTTTTCAAATATATTTTCATAGCTTAACCGAACAAATTTGGGGCTCCCCGTACTCCCAGAAGTTGTTAAGAGGAGAGCAAGATGTTCATGTAGATTATGTTGAAAATAGGTCGGACATTTATATAATGTGTAATCTCCATATACAAATGAACGATCCATTGTCTTTAAGAGATCTTGATTATTACTATTTGCCCAGATGTATGCAGGCTTATAAAGATGAATCAGTCTGCGTAACCGTTCCATATGAATGGATGCATCCAAAAGCACGGGGACAACGCCACCTCTAATAAAGCCCACGTAGCCAAATAAAGACTCTTTATTATTTGAGCACAAACAAAAAACGAGCGTTCTTTCACCCACATTACGGCAGATGGCATCAGATATTTCTACCATTTCAGAGTATGAATATTCTCGGTCTGCATATACAGCTGTGCGGTTTCCAAACTGCTCCATTTTTTTGAAGTTATTCATTAATAATGTCCACTCCCGAACGTTCCAATAGCTCAATTCCAGACTGGTAAGAATTAAATTCCGTCATCCATTCTGAATCTAATGAGACATCAAATGCATCCTCAATCTCACAAATGAGTGCCATATGGGCGATTGAATCCCATTCTGCTGATTCTGCTAATACTAAATTCTCAACTACTTCATCTTCCTCTAGTTCCAACACATTAATAAAGGCATTTCTATATTTTTCGATGTTTCTCATCATTTACACCCTTTCCATAATGACTGTTTCTGCATCTTGACAGAGAAACAACCCTATATATCTATCAATTTCTAGTCTCTTCGGAGATTATGATTTTCTTTCATAGATATCCACTTCATCTTGACTTCTTAAGTAGTCAAAACATGCTAGCTTCGTGAAAGCTTTCTAAAATATTATTAATTTGTCATAGTGACACATCGATTATTACTTTTTAACCGCTTCTTATTGATAATAATTATCATTACCAATCATGATTCTAGCATATCGCCTTTTGAAAAACAATAACTGTTAAATTATTAAAATTTGGCATTTACCCTTAAAAATCACTTTTCGCGTCTCAGGTTTTAAAATTACATTTTCAGTAAATAGAAGAAAGAAAAAACTCCACAAATTAAAAAAAGTAGGTTCCGCCTTTATCGGTGACCTACTTCTTCTTCCTGCCATTATTTTATAATTATTTATGCTCAAGCAGCGCTACCGCTTCAACATGTGTCGTCTGAGGAAACATATCGACCGGCTGTACTTTCTGCGTTTTAAATCCACCATCTTCAAGTACACGCAAGTCACGTGCGAGAGTGGCCGGGTTACAACTCACATACACAACACGCTTCGGCTTCATTTCGATAATGGTTTTTAATAACTCTTCGTCGCAACCTTTTCGAGGTGGATCGACGACGATTACATCTGGCGTGATGCCTTGCTTTTTCCACTCTGGAATCACGTCTTCTGATTTACCAACAGCGAACTCAGCGTTATGGATGTTGTTTAACTCCGCATTGCGGCGCGCGTCCTCAATCGCTTCTGGTACGATTTCTACCCCGTACACTTTTTTCGCTTTTTGCGCGAGGAACAGGGAGATCGTCCCAATGCCGCAATACGCATCGATGACGGTCTCATCCCCATTCAGTTCCGCATAGTGTAACGCTTGATCATAAAGCACTTTCGTCTGGTCCGGATTGATCTGATAAAACGAACGAGCTGAGATGGCAAACTTGATGTCGCCGATAAAATCGTAAATATATTCAGCACCCCACAGCACTCGTGTTTCTTCACCAAAAATCACGTTCGTACGTTTTGGGTTCACATTTTGCACAATCGATTTAATCTCAGGCAGTGCGTTTCGAATATCTTCTACTATCTTCTTACGCTGCGGCAGGTCTTGGCCGTTCGTTACGAGTACAATCATCAAATCGCCTGTCGTTTTCCCGTATCGCGCTATGATATGACGCAGAATGCCTTTATGTTTTTCTTCATTATAAGCACTGATGTTGTACTGATTGACGATTTCTTTCACAGCTTGTACCGCATCGTCGTTCGTATCTCCCGTGATGATACAGCTATCCATCTCTACGATCTCATGGCTGCGCTTTTGGTAAAAACCTGTGATGATGCGGCCGTTGCGTTCACCGACTGGTACTTGCGCTTTATTGCGATAACGCCACGGCTCTTCTCCCATACCTAGTGTAGGCAGAACAGGTACATCTTCTAGCTTACCGATTCTCGTTAACACGTCTTCTACAAGCTTACGTTTATACTCCAGCTGTCCTTCATAAGATAGGTGCTGCAGCTGACAGCCTCCACACCATTTATAGATCGGACAAGGCGGATCAACACGTTCAGGACTCTCTTTGATCAACTCTTCTAAACGACCAAAACCGAATCCTTTTTTCACACCAATAACCTTAATCTTCGCTCGCTCGCCAGGCAATGTATTCGGCACAAACAAAGTAAACCCATTTACACGAGCAACTCCTGCTCCTTCATGGGTTAAATCCACTATGTCTACTTCATAACTTTCATTTTTATGAACAGGCAAATCAGCCTTTGTCATTGTCATCGTCCCTTTTTGTCACATATGCTTTTCTGATTGTAGCATAACTGTTAGTGGACACCAAATGCTTACATAAAAAAACAGACCACCTAATGTGGCCTTCCTCATGGATACTTTTAAGAAGAAGGATAACTCGTTAAATATGAAAAAGACCGGCTTATCTTTTGAGCAAAGTCTAATGGGGGTTCGACGGATTGAACATGCATGTACATAACCTGAGGATTAACGTATAGCCAGTGATTATGAAGCGCACTCACAATGAGACCCTGGTGAACCACTGCATACATAAAACGTGGGATTTCTTCCTGTAGGATAGCAATTTCCAATAGGTTCAGAGCATTGCCGTCTTGATCCAGAGACTCAAACGAAATTCCAACAGGAAGAACTGCTTTGCTTGGTTTTCCTTGGACAGAGGCGGAGAACGTTCGGTGCAGCGAGACCTTGCAAACACCATTTTGATTTTGTGACTTTCCGTTTAAAATACTAGCAAACTGCTTGCACAAATTCTGGTTGCTGTCCATTTTATAAACTCCTTTGGGAAGCTTAGGGATACGATTTATGCATCCTGAATTATAGTTTACTTTCTTATGTGTTCAGCGATGACAGTTTTCTATCACAAAAAAAAGAACACTTCAGCAGATTTTGCTTACAGTGTTCTTTGACTTCATCGGTTTATGGTTTGAGTCGCTCTTTTGGTACAAGCAATTCAAAATGATGGTGCAGATTTTCAAACTCACCTGGCAGGATTCCGCCAAGCTCTCCATCTAAATTGATCTGCATCTTTTCGCGTGGCGTTACTTTTACACGCTTTGCCTTCTTATAGATCACATGATCATCATGGATGTGTTCACCGCGGATCGCAAGGGATGCGATACGGACAAACTCTGCAAGGTTTGTTTTCTTCAAGATGATTACATCAAAAAGACCGTCATGAAACTCTGATGATGGGGCAAGCTTCTCGAAGCCCCCAACTGAATTTGTGTTAGCGACCAGGAAGAGCATGATCTCGCCTTCGTATTTTTCTTTATCATCAAATTCGATCTCTACAAATGTAGGACGGATCGATGGCAGCATCTCAATTCCTTTTAAGAAATATGCCAGCTGTCCGATCATCGTCTTCAGCTTGCTTGGCACTTCATACGTGAGCTCTGTAATACGACCGCCACCTGCGATGTTGATGAAGAACCTGTCGTTTACTTTACCGATATCAACAGGCATATGTACACCACCACATAGTACATCACAAGCTCCTTCAATCGTACGCGGCACACCTACTGCACGTGCAAAGTCATTCGTTGTTCCTGCTGGAATAATTCCTAGCATTGGACGGTTTTCAAGTCCTGCTAGTCCGTTAACCACTTCATAGATCGTTCCGTCTCCACCGGCTGCAATAACAAGGTCAAAGCCCCTTTCCCCCGCTGAGCGTGCTGCACGAGTCGCACAACCGTCTTCAGGTGTTGTTGCATGACAAGACGTTTCATAACCTGCATTTTCAAGTCTGTCCAGAATATAAGGAAGCTGTTTTTTTACCGTTTCTCTTCCCGAACTTGGATTATATATTAGTCGAGCTCGTTTCATATCTTTCACCTTCATTATTTGACTTCTTTTAAAAGTTTTAACCTAAATTTGTTTGTTGTATAACTGCAAAAAACAGCCCACTGCCGGACTGCTTCTGTCAATTCCTCTTATATTATAGTGATACCTGTCTTAAATTGCAAAGCAGTTATCTGCCAGTATGTGTTAAAATTGTGTCTAATTTGTAGGGGGTCTGTCCCGGGGTCTGACCCCGGGACAGACCCCCTAAAGGATTTCTTTACCATTTTATAGAATTATACATATAAAGCAACATTGAGTATAAACAAGCTTCATCTCTTACTTCATTCGCATATATAAGAAATAACAACATACGGTAACGAGTAACATCACTACTTTAAGGAGGTGCTTCTATGTTTTGGCTATACATTTTAGGACCTATTGCCGCGGTGACTTTATTAGCAGCAATCGTAAACTGGAGAACAAGGCTAAAGTACAGAAGGCATAACTACAAATACGAGCTTGAAGAGCATGTTAGTGATCAAAACAAGATCAATAATGCAGCTGCCTGGAACGCATCCCAACATAATCACCACTCGGGTGGCGGTGGTGGAGGATTTTAAAAGACAGGATCGATTGGTTGACAAACGAAGTTTTAAACAACAACAAATAACCTTCCTGAAAAAATACTGATGATACTCATTCAGTATTTTTTTGTTTGATATTATTTGAATGATTTACATTACTTTGTACGTCAAAATATTTAGAAAGGGGTGTGTTTGGAAAATTCATACATAATGGTATTCAAAAGACATGTCAATTCGTTTACAATTATTACATACAGATTATTCTGTCAACTACAGCTGCAAAAGAGGTGTATATATGAACTTTTCATTTACGAGTTATCTGAAGAGGCTTCGGTCGATCTTAATCGGCGTCTTAATTATCAGCTTCCTACCTTCTATCTTTTTTGGCATCGCACCACTGCAAAGCATGAAGCTTTGGGAGTACACTATCGAGAATCGAAAATATAGTCTTTTCCCTAATATCTTTGATAAGTTCTTTTACTCGATGACGATTTTCTTTACAGCATTGCTCCTAGGTCTTTTAGTAGCGTTATTGCTGACTTTCTTAGCAACACTGCTTCCAAGACCATTAAAACGCGCTGTCTACGGCTTTTTAACATTATTAGAATCTTTACCAGATCTTTTTATCGTTATCGCGTTACAAGTCTCAGCAGTATATATCTTTAAGAAGACTGGATTATTGATCGCGAACGTTTCTGGTGTGTACGACAATCGCATCTACTTTTTTCCAATTCTAACACTATCTGTCCTGCCAACGATTCAACTCTTTAAGATTACCTTTCTACTAATGAAAGAAGAACAAAACAAACCATACATAACCGTAGCACGAGCAATGGGACTCGGAAACCTCTACATCACGCTCAATCATGTGTTCCGTAATATCATGACCAGTCTCTTTCAATATTCCAAGACCATCTTTGTTTTTATGCTTTCGAACCTATTCATTTTAGAATACGTCTTTAACTTGAACGGAATCATGACCATCATGCTGAACACGCAAGGTGTTTCATTTATCATAACGGTCTTGTTTATCGCGATTCCTTTCTCTTTTCTGTTTGAGGTCATGGAATCATACCGCGGAGGCTTAAACGTTCAAAAGGAGGATGCAGCATGATCGTTCGATTGCTTAAACAGCCACAGTTCTTAATCGGATTTCTATTTATCGTGAGTTTAATTTTATTAAGCTTTATTTATCCATCTCTCATGGATGTTCAAAAGGAATCTAAGTTTCTATATGACGAGAATGAAGTCATCGTTGGTGTAGCTCCTTTCTCACCAAAAGATATGCCTCCATTTGGAACGGATATGAACGGAAAGCACTTATTATATCTTATTTTAGAGGGCGCAAAGTATACGATCCTCATCACTTTAGTCATTGCATTTCTTAGGATTTTCTTTGCCCTTTTCTTTTCCTTGTTTCATAGAAAATCGAAGAGTACATTCTTTGACGATATCGTACAAGCTACCCTCTATATTCCAACAGCGATCTTAGCTTATATGTTCATGGTTCCGCTCTTTGTAAAAGACGCTACTGAACCGATGGGCATGATGACTCTTATTGTCGTGCAGTGTTTGATACTCGTTGGTATTGGAGTGCCACCATTAGTATCAACGTTTTCTGAAGAAATACGCTCCATCCTAGCAAAAGACTATATCGTCAGTACATTTTCATTAGGATCAAAAAAACCGTATGTCTATTACAAGCATGTCCTGCCTGAACTCAGCTCTAAACTGTTGCTCCTGTTTGCTCAGCAAGCGATTCAAACACTGATTCTGTTAGCGCACTTAGGTGTTCTTGCCGTTTTTATCGGTGGATCTAAAACAGTAATGATGGGCGATATCTTTAACTTAACGCCCGCGACCATTTCATTAAGCGGCGAATGGGCAGGAATCATCGGCCAGTCGTATCAGAAGCTCTTAACGGCTCCATGGATTATTTTAGTACCGCTATCTTTCTTTGCTTTTACAATATTCTCGATCAATCTCATGATACAAGGTATACAGAACAGCCTCGAATCCAACAAATCATAAGTGAGGTGTGAAACATGTCTAGCAGGCTTTTAGAAATCAACAATCTTAACATATCGTTTGGCAGTGGGAAGAACGTGTTTAACGCGGTTACAGATATAAGTCTCTCCGTTAGTAAAGGACAGACTGCCGCTCTTATCGGCGAATCGGGTTCTGGAAAAAGTATCACTTCCTTATCTGTCCTAAAACTTCTACCAGCTAACGGGCGAGCAGAATCAGGCTCTATCCGTTTTGACGATAAAGAAATTTTGCAGATGACGGAAAAAGAGATGCAAAAAATACGAGGCAACGAGATTTCCATGATCTTTCAGGATGCAATCGCCTCACTGAATCCAGCAATGAAGGTGGGTGTTCAGATTACAGAAGGCTTGAAATATCATAAACAGATGCCGAAATCAGAGCTTAGAACAGTTGCGCTCTCCCTTCTCGAACAAGTAGGATTTCATAATCCAGCACACATTTATGACCAATATCCTTCTCAGCTGTCAGGAGGCATGAAGCAACGTATCTTAATCGCAATGGCCATCTCCTGTAGACCTAAACTAATTATTGCGGATGAACCAACGACCGCGTTAGACGTAACAATACAAAGGCAGGTATTGGACTTGATCGCTGATTATAAAATACGTGAAGATGCTTCTGTTTTAATGATCACACATGATTTTGGTGTTGTAGCAGAATATGCAGACTGGGTGTATGTCATGTTCGGAGGAAGAATCGTAGAATCAGGAGATGTGTTTACGATCTTTAATAATCCGATCCACCCTTATACAAAAGGCTTGATCGGTTGCATTCCAAGTTTGGAGAGCGACGGCGAGCGGCTAAAAAGCGTTTACGATTATTCGTTTGAAGAAGCAGGCTACAAGGGAAGAAAATTCGCGCCAGAGACTTATTCTATGGAAAGCAAAGTCTATTATGCCCCGTCCTCTCTTATTGAAGTGGAACCAGGTCATTATGTACGTCTTTTTGATGAGAGCGAGGTGACGATCGTTGGATAAACAGCTAATTAACATCCAAAACCTTTCAAAGTATTTTGTGACGAAATCAGGAATCCATAAAGCGATCGATGGAATCACACTCGATATTTATAAGGGCGAAACGTTAGGGATCGTTGGAGAATCTGGTTCTGGTAAGACGACTCTTGGAAGAACGATCATGCGATTATATGAACCTGAGCACGGAAACATCACGTTTGATGGTCTGGACATCACACATATGCCCGAAAAAAAATTGCGGCCGTACCGTAAAGAGTTTCAAATGATCTTTCAAAATCCTTATGAGTCACTCAGCCCTCGTTTAACGGTCGGGGAAATTTTAGAAGAGCCGCTTGTTATTCAGAAGATGTTAAGTAAAGAAGAACGTACGAAGAAAGCTTACAGTCTATTAGAAAAAGTCGGATTACCAAAGACTTCTTATCTAAAAAAAATCCATGAATTTTCGGGTGGGCAGCGTCAGAGGATCGGAATTGCTCGTGCATTGATGCTAGATCCTAAGTTTATTATTGCAGATGAACCTGTCTCGGCACTCGATGTATCTGTTCAAGCGCAAGTGCTGAATCTATTAAAAGATCTTCAGACCGAACTAGATCTAACCTGTTTGTTTATCTCACATGATCTTGGCGTTGTTCATTATATGAGTGACCGTGTAGCCGTGATGTACCTTGGCCATCTGATCGAATTGGCACCAAAAGATGAATTGTACCGAAATCCGATCCACCCTTATACGAAATCTCTTTTATCATCCATTCCGATTGCAGATCCTGAGCGTCGAAATGCATACAGAGAACCTATCATTATGCCAGAGAAACCGCTCTATCCCCCACAGTTGATCCATGTTGGAAACGAGCATTACGTATCTGCGAACATGATTAATATTAAAGAGTTTGAGATTGAGAATGATAGAAACCTAATCCGTAATTGAGCGAATGAAAAGAGACTGTCCACCGGGCAATCTCTTTTTTATCCAAATTATCATTTTCGCAAAATCACAAACATACTCACACACATTGCCCCTATAGTAAAAATAAATGCAATGATCACTCCGATCCATGCCATGAATAGGTCGTCTCCTGGATAAGCGGGTTCAAGTGTTGCATAATACCAAAGAATCCATCCTAAGAAAAGAAGAAAAAATGAGCTCCCGAAGAACACCATCTTCACTTTATCCTTCCATGATCCCCTCCACACTTCAGAAAAAATTACCCAAGTAAAGAGACTGAGTGATATACACATTAACAATCCTAGCACAGCCCCATAAGGCAGAAAGAAGAGAATCACAAAAGCTAGTGCGAATAATGCAGCGTTCGCAGCAAATAGAGCCATACCCGCTTGCCAATAATTAGTACTTAAAGAATGACCCTTTAATTTATGAGAAATGTTTCTTACCACACCTACAGAAGCGAAATCCCTTTGTCTCATGATGAGAATTAACGTAAAAACAATTCCTGCCAACAATAAAACTGTCAAAAACACACCCACTTTTTTACAATATTTTTATCTTATATTATCATTAAAGTAGAGAACTAGAATATAGCTATTTGGTAGGAGACGTAAAAGGAGGCGCCATTGATGTTTGAACTATTTTTATTATTTTTTGCTATTGCCGTAATTGCTCCCCTTGTTATTAAATTCACGACTAAACCGAATTATCAAAAGGTGGCAGAAAAAACTGAACTTCCTCCGAACTTGGGGATCCGTGAAGATTTACATTTACAAAAAAGTATAAGAAATATGGAGAGAGCTCTCCCTCGTGAATTCAAAGAAAAAATTAAACGCAGATATCTTTCAGAACACCCGAAGGCAACAGAAGCCTATTTTGAGGTTGTATATTATGAGCTTCAACGCTTCTTTATCATGTGTTCACTCTTAAATAATGTACCGATGTTTAGTAAAAAGGTGGATGATATCTGGCACGAGATGCTGATGTATACGAAGGAGTATGAAAAATTTTCTGCTGAACTATGCGGTGAGCACATTCATCATGCTCCGAATGATGTTGTAGAACCCGATCCCCATGGGAGAGCGTGGTTTGATCTTTTGTACGCAAAGCTTTTTACTTTTACTGATTTTACACATATCGCCTGGGGTAGTTTCTTTCAAAACCCACTTCACAAAGGATTTATACAGGAGCTAAACGCACTATCTATCGATGAGTTAAACAAGAAATACTTTAGAGAAACAGCAGATAAAGAAACTGTTACAGCTCTGCTTACGAAAATTAAAGGAGATATAAAGCGAGTATCCCATAATAAAAATCCTTATAAAGGATTAAAAGTAACACCACATTCCATAGACAGTGCACCAATCTTAGCTGGCGCGATGCTCTATTATTCCTATCATCATTACGAAGACTATGATATGCACATGGCGAAATTAAGTCCCGCTTCTAACTATTACTCAGGCAACACAACCGCTTGTGGAAGTGGTTGTGGCAACCATCGTGACGACAATGGCGGACATGACAGCAGCTGCAGCAGTGATAGTGGGAGCAGCTGTGGAAGCAGTTGCGGCAGTGGATGCGGAAGTAGTTAAAGCCTAACATTATACTTTAAATAAAAGCAAAAGCCCTGCAAGTGACTCAACATCACTTTTGCAGGGCTTTCTCCTTAATTCTCTTCTACTTCTTTACGATTCTTTTTAAAGATTTTGGATAAGACTTCATACACGATTGGCACGATAATCAGGGTCAATAATGTAGAACTTGCTAATCCACCAATTACGGTAACGCCAAGGCCTTTCGAGATCAGTCCGCCACCTCCTGAGCCGACTGCTAACGGAATCAACGCTCCGATTGTTGCAATAGCTGTCATCAGGATTGGACGAAGACGCGTTGCGCCCGCCTCTAGAATCGCTTCACGCATACTCATTCCTTCACGTTCCATGTGAATGATGCGGTCTACGAGTACGATAGCATTTGTTACAACAATACCGATCAACATCAACAGACCCATCATAACCGATACAGAGATGGTTTCACCCGCGATCAATAGACCAACAAATGAACCAATAACGGCAAACGGAAGCGAGAATAGAATCGCAAATGGTGCGACACCTTCACGGAATGTTACGACAAGAATGAAATACACAATTGCAATTGCCGCAAGCATGGCAGCTCCAAGCTGCGTAAAGGTTTCGGTCATATCTGCCTGAACACCTGCAACTCCAACGGTTACTCCTTTTGGCATATCCAAATTGTCGATGTCTTTTTGAACTTCGGAAGTTGCTTTGGACATATCATCGCCGATCGCCTTACCTGAAACGGTAGCATAATATTCCCCTTTACTTCGGGCAAGGGTATTAAGCGTTGTTCCTTTTTCGACCGTAACAATCTCAGATAACGGCATTGTCGTGCCTAGAGCTGTCGGTACTTGTCTTGCTAAAATATCATCCACTGATTTAGGTTGTTTCGTTTGCTCCTGCTGAACAATGACATCAAGTGTATCTCCGTCTTTTTCGATCGTCGTTAAGACATCATCCGCTTTCAACGGATTCAGCATCATCACGATCTGACCTGTTGTTAGTCCATATTTCAGAATCTCATTTTGATCGACGTTAAACGTATGCTCAACGAACGCATCCTTCGCGCTTGAAGTAACATCCTCTAACTGGTCGTTCTTCTTCATGGCGTCTTCTGCCATCTTTACCGCTTTATTGAGTTTATTCAAATCTTCACTGTAGAACGTATAGCTGACTTCATTTTCAGCTCCCGTTGAGGCAGCGAAGTTCTGACTCTTCCATTCGCCTGATTGACCAAGGTCAGCGACATAGTCTTCTATTTCATCTCGCACTTCTGGGAAGTTCTCCATTTCGGGATCAAAGATGAGGTACATGAGTGCCCCCCCTTCTCCACCACCGGCCATAGCCATCATCGGATCTGCGTTATCTGAAACAGAAATTTGAACGATATCAATATAATCTCGTTTTAGCATCTTTTCTTCTAATGCTTCAACGTTTTTCAGTGTTTCTTCTTTAAGCTCCCCGGCTTTTGGTGTGTATGTTAAGTACATCACTTTATCTTCTTCACTGCCCATGAAGCTGAAACCGATGATAGGCGTTAAAGCTAAACTTCCTGCAAGTAAAAGGACGGCCAAGATAGAAGTGATAATTTTATGATTAAGAGATTTATTAAGAATCCCTTTATACCATTTTGATAATTTACCAGTTTCCTTATGGCTGCTTTCTGTCTTTTCGCCATACAGCTTTTTTCTGAACAAAAAGTGTGATAATGCAGGAACAATGGTAATCGCCACAATCAGTGAGGCACCAAGCGCAAACGTCATCGTTAACGCGAACGGCGCGAACAGTTCGCCTACCATACCACCCACAAAGATAAGCGGAGCGAACACCGCGACTGTTACCAGGGTTGATGACAGGATTGGCTTGAACATCTCAATGGTTGCTTCTCGTATTAACGCACGTCCGTTTAATTTTTCTTCTCTCAAATGCAATCGTCGATAAATATTTTCTACGACAACGATAGAGTCATCGATTACACGGCCGATCGCAACCGTAATCGCCCCTAGCGTCATGATGTTCAGTGTGATTTCCATCCAGTTAAGCAGCACTAACGCCATGAAGATCGAAACTGGAATAGAGATGATCGAAATAATCGTCGATTTAAAATCACGAAGGAACAGCAAGATGATTAATACAGCAATCAAGCCGCCAAATAATGCTTTTTCAATCATCGTTGCTACTGAATCTTCTATCGGCTTTCCTTGGTCGAGTGACACATCAATAACAAGACCATCTACTTTGGATTTCTCTTCTTTAATCAGCTCTTTTACACCATTCACAACATCAACCGTGTTGGCTTGCTGTTCTTTCACGATCTGAATAGCGATCGCTTCATCTCCGTTTGTTCGAGATACGGATTCTACTTTACCAACCGTCTTAATATCAGCAATATCACTAAGTTTTACAAACGGTGTTGGGTTTGTTGCAGATGGTGTTACCGGAATCATCATGTTCTTCAGTTCATCTGAAGTCATGAACTTCCCATCAACCGCAACGGCTTCTTCCCCTTTTTCAAACTCATACAGTCCTAATGAAACAGCCATGTTGCTTGCTTGAATCATTTCTTTTACTTTATCTTCTGTTAGATCATACTGTTTTAACTTCTCTTTTTTATATGTAAGATCTACCTCTTCGATATGCTGACCCGTAATTTTGGCGGATGCCACACCATCGATCTTCTCGATCTTAGGAAGAATAATCTCTTCAACCGTTGAAGTTAATTCAACGATATCCTCTTTCGTACTACTTACACTTAATGCAGCAACTGGCATCATGTTCATGCTGATCGCTGTCACAGTCGGCTCCTCAGCCGTTTCTGGCAATTCAACTGCATCCAGTGCAGATTGGAGCTCACGCTTTGCCTCGTCCATGTCTATCCCGTATTCGTATTCCACTTGAAGATTAGACATATTCGAATAAGAATTTGAATAAACGGCTTTAACATCTTCAAGCCCTTCTACCGCTTTCTCGATCGGCATCGACACATCTTCCATTACTTTCTCTGGAGTAGCTCCAGGATAAACGTCCATCACCATCAAGTATGGAATTGAAACATCAGGAATCGTTTCCATATTCATGCGTGTTCCTGAATAAATACCTGAGACTGTTATAATAATGGTAAGCAGCCATACAGCTAATTTATTCATCAAGACAAGATTAACTAAACCTTTCATTCATCCACCAACCCCTAATTGACTTATCCAACTCAATTATTTATACTAATGACTGATTGGTCATTTGTCAATGAATTACTTAGGAGCGATACAATGAGTAAGAAACAATTAATTATGGAAAGTGCCTTAGAACTTTTTGCACAGCAAGGGTTTGACTCCACATCAGTCCAACAGATCACAGAACACGCCGGCATCTCAAAAGGTGCATTCTATTTATCTTTTAAATCAAAAGACGAACTGATCAACGGTCTAATCGACCACTTTATGCTGAGTCTGATCTCAGATATTGACCAAGTAGTCAAAAATCATGAAACGGATGCTAATCTTTTATACGAATTCTACCAAGCTGCGTTTCATTCTTTTCAAAAGCATTCTGATTTTGCCAAGATCTTTATAAAAGAACAATCAAAAACACCAAATGAAGAGCTGATTTCCAAGATTCATCAGTACGATAAACTCATTGATAATATCATTTTAGGTATGTTAGACCGCATATATGGTAAAGGAATCTTACAGACTCGTTATGATTTGATTTATTGTGTAAAAGGCTTCATTCATACGTATTCACACCTGATCCTGTTCTTTGATGTTCCACTAGATCTTCATACATTGAGTCGCTCGCTCGCAGAGAAAACAGCACTGCTTGCCAAGCATTCAGAAACGACGTTTATCACAGAAGAGCTTTACCATACGATTAATGAGCCCTTCCATGTTCATGTAACAAAAGAACAGCTGCTCAAATTGATGGAGCAAAAGATAGAGGAAGTGGAAGATGCGACGCTAGAAGAGTCATTGATCCTTCTGAAACAGCAGATGATTGAGCCGAGTCTCAGTCCTACAATCGTAAAAGGGTTGATCTTAAACCTGAATAATCATCCAGCATGTAAGCAGATTGCTTATTTGATTCAGGATTCTCTGAATAATGAGTGAAACAAAAAAATCCTCCCGAAGTAACAGGAGGATTTTTTTGTTTTAGACTTTCTTCGTTGCAAGTTGATTGGAGTGGCGGTGCGAGACTCCTGGGGGAACAGCGGGACAGGTGAGACTCTTGATAGCGCAGAGCGCTGAGAGGCTCACCGCACGCCTCCGGAAAGGGAGGACCTGGAACGGAAATCAACCATCCTCATAATCAACAGAGCAAACCAAAACAAGTCTTATTTATCTTTTTTTCAGTTCTTCCACAATCAGCTTGTTTACAAGTGGAGGGTTTGCTTTCCCTTTTGTTTCTTTCATCACTTGCCCAACAAGGAATCCGACTGCTTTTTCTTTTCCGTCTTTATAATCCGCAACAGATTGCTCGTTCGCATCGAGGATCTTCACGACGATCTCTCGGATCGCTCCTTCGTCTGAGATCTGCACGAGACCTTTTTCTTTCACGATTTTCTCTGCGTCTCCACCGTTCTCGATCAACTCTTTGAAGACCGTCTTCGCGATCTTGTTAGAGATCGTTCCGTCTGCGATCAGCTTGATCATGCCAGCAAGACCTTCAGCTGTTAATGCCGTTTGATCGAGCTCTTTATTTTCGTTGTTTAAATAAGCACTCACTTCACCCATGATCCAATTAGAAGCTTGCTTCGCATCTGCACCTGCTGTGATTGTCGCTTCAAAGAAATCAGCCATCTCTTTTGTCATCGTTAATACTTTTGCATCATATTCAGGTAATCCGAAGTCACCCACATAACGCTTTTGACGAGCATCCGGAAGCTCCGGAATGTCAGATTTCACACGATCCATCCACTCTTCATCGATAAAAATGGAAACGAGGTCAGGCTCAGGGAAGTAACGATAGTCGTCAGATCCTTCTTTTACACGCATGAGGATCGTCGTTTTCGTCGCTTCATCATATCGGCGGGTCTCTTGAAGGATCTCTCCTCCAGCTGAAACTACTTCACGCTGGCGCTTCTCTTCATGCTCTAACCCTTTTTGTACGAAAGCAAACGAGTTCAAGTTCTTAAGCTCTGCTTTTGTTCCGAACTTCTCTTGTCCAACCGGACGGATCGAAATGTTAGCGTCACAGCGCAACGAACCTTCTTCCATCTTACAGTCAGATACACCTGTATATTGAATGATCGCTTTAAGCTTTTCTAAATACGCGTAAGCTTCTTCCGGCGTACGAATATCCGGCTCAGATACGATTTCAACAAGCGGCGTTCCTTGACGGTTTAAATCGACAAGCGATCCGTCTGCCGTATGCGTCAGCTTACCCGCATCCTCTTCCATATGGATACGCGTGATGCCGATTTTCTTCTTATTGCCGCCCACTTCGATCTCGATCCAGCCATTTTCACCGATCGGCTTATCAAACTGTGACACTTGATAAGCTTTCGGGTTGTCCGGATAAAAATAGTTCTTGCGGTCAAATTTTGTTTCTCTATTGATTTCACAGTTTAGTGCAAGTGCAGCACGCATTGAAAAATCTACAGCTTGATGGTTCACAACAGGCAACACACCTGGATGTCCTAAGCAGATCGGACACACATTCGTGTTCGGCGGTGCACCAAAGTTTGTAGAACAGCCGCAGAAAATCTTAGTGTTCGTTTTTAATTCAACGTGTACTTCTAATCCAATTATCGTTTCAAATTCGCTCATTTTCTGCACCCCCTACAGCTTCGGCTTTTCTGTGTGATGATCTGTTGCTTGTTCAAACGCATGTGCTACGCGATAAATCGTGCTCTCGTCAAAATGCTTACCGATGATCTGAAGTCCGATCGGCAGTCCATCTGAAAATCCACAAGGTACAGATATCGCAGGCACACCAGCTAAGTTAACCGGAATCGTTAGAATATCGTTCATGTACATCGTTAACGGATCTTTCGTCATCGATCCACATTTAAACGATGCAGATGGCGTTGTCGGTCCGATGATTACATCGTATTTTTCAAAAATGTTCGTAAAGTCTTCTTTAATCAGCGTACGAACTTTTTGTGCTTTTTTATAATAAGCATCGTAGTATCCAGAGCTTAACGCGAACGTTCCAAGCATGATGCGGCGTTTTACTTCCTCACCAAATCCTTCGCTTCTAGACTGCTTGTACATCTCGATCAGGTTCTCGCTGTTATCTGAACGCAGTCCGTAACGAACACCATCAAAGCGTGAAAGGTTAGCAGAAGCTTCCGATGATGACAGCAAGTAGTACGTTGCAAGCGCATAACGAGAGTGCGGCAGAGATACTTCCTCCCATGTTGCTCCAAGTCCTTCAAGTACTTTTAGAGCATCCATCACGCGCTCTTTTACGCCTGGCTCGACACCTTCACCTAGGTATTCTTTTGGAACCGCAATCTTCAATCCTTTTACATCACCTGTAAAAGAAGTTAGGTAATCAGGGATATCCACTTTTGCAGATGTAGAATCCATCGGGTCGTTCCCTGCAATGGCTTGCAGCAAGTATGCGTTGTCTTCGACGTTACGCGTTACAGGACCGATCTGGTCGAGTGAAGACGCAAACGCGACTAAGCCGTAACGAGAAACAAGTCCGTACGTCGGCTTCAATCCAACAACACCACAGAAAGCAGCAGGCTGACGAATCGAGCCACCTGTATCAGAGCCTAGTGAGAAAAGAACTTCTCCCGCTGATACGGATGCTGCAGACGCACCGGATGAACCTCCTGGTACACAAGAAAGGTCCCACGGGTTGTGAGTCGGGTGGAATCCGGAGTTCTCGTTTGATGAGCCCATCGCAAATTCATCCATGTTCAATTTTCCGATCGTGATTGTGTCCGCTTGATTCAAGCGTTCTACAACGGTTGCATCATAGATCGGTTCAAAGTTTTCTAAAATACGAGACGCACAAGTTGTACGAATCCCTTTTGTTACGATGTTGTCTTTGATTCCGATCGGCATACCAAAGAGCAGTCCTCTGTCAGCACCGGAAACGAGCTTTTCATCTAATTGTTTAGCCTTGATTCGGCTGTATTCTTCATTAAGTGTTAAAAACGCTTTTACTTTACCATCTACTTGATGAATGCGGTCAAACGTCGCCTCCACAATGTCAGTTACACTCAATTCTTTTGTATGTAATAACTGATGCAGTTCTGAGATCTTTTTATCTAAAATCGACATACGTGGTCTTTCCTCCTACTCCAAAATGTTCGGAACTTTAAACTGGCCATCTCTTTCTGAAGGCGCATTTTTCATCGCCTCATCCACTGATACAGAATTTCTCACTTCGTCTTTGCGAAGGATATTCTTCAGCTCCAGAACGTGCGTAGTCGGCTCCACGTTATCTGTATCGAGTTCGTTCAGTTCTTCAGCAAACCCGATGATCTTATCTAATTGTTCAGTCAGCAATTCGGCTTCTTCCTCCGTAACCGCTAACCTGGCTAAATGCGCCACGTGCTTCACTTGATCTTTCGAAATTCGAGACAAGCATGCCACCTCCAAGACTTTCTATACGAAAAGTATTATTCTGATGATAACAAAAAGCTTGCTGTATAAGCAACTTGAGGACGGAACATTCACGAAATTGAGTTATTTTTATGGAGTATTTGTGGGATTGTGTGTTGTTTGCGGGATGTGAGCCCGTTTTACGGTACGTGTTTTTATATTTATTACGCGTTCACCGGTGAATGGGTTGTTTTCACCTGAGAGTGTTGGGTTACCACCTGAAAAAGTCCTGTGAGCACCGCTGTGACGCTTGTAACCACCTGAGATCGCACTGATTTCACCTGAAGCCCTCACTTACGCCACATAAACAGCTCTCAAAATAGAAAAAAGAATCTACTTTTACGTAGATTCTTCCGTTATTGATGATCAGATCTTTAAATTCCCCACTCATGAAGTTCTAAGCGGCGCACGCCTTCTTTTACGTAAGGATCTTCTTCTGCTAATTGTTTCGCTTCATCTAATGATTCAACTTTATAAACGACCATACCGCCTGCTCCGTCTAAGAATGGTCCTTTCAGATGAACTTTATCATGTGCCACAAGCTCTGCTAGGTAATCTAGATGAGCCTGACGGAACTCTTGATTGAGCTCTGGTTTTTCCATATGTAAAATTGCTGCAAAATATGCCATGTGTGTTACCTCCCTCATCGTTACTCTCATCTTACTATAGTCCACTCCAAGCACAAAAGAAAAACATCCGGTGAGGAAAACCAGATGTCTTAATCTTTACCGTAGCTCGAGTCTTTTGTTGGATGGCGTAACATTCCTTCTTTTGGAGGTGCTTTCTTTTCGATGAGGTCGCGGTTCATGTTCGTGTTCCAACCGATATCATTGGTCGGATGCACCCACTCTTCCCCTGCCATTACTTCTGGATTTGTGTCTTTACTCCAGTTGTTCAGTGGTGAATTCTCTGAATCGTAGAAGCTATCTCCGATTACGACACCATGCTCGTTTACAAACGGCGCTTCCATCTTCGTTCCTGTACCTTTAAAATCAGGCGAACTGATCTGATGAGGCAACGTTTCATCGAGATCTACTTCAGGAACACTCTTCTTTGGCTCTTTATCTTTTGACATCTCAACACCTGCTTCCATATCGTTATACGATTAACTTTTCCTGAAGCGGCGTGTACAATCCCTTTTTGTTTGCAGATTGTGTGAAGACTTATAAATTTTTTTGAGGACTTATAAAAAAATTTGAAGACTTATAAAATTTTTTCAAGACTTATAAATTCTGATGAAGACTTATAAATGAAAAATACACACATAAAAAAACCCTTTCTCAAACGAGAAAGGGCACATTTTTAAAAATTAAAGTGTTTCTGAAGTTGTTTTTGCTTGCATGTGAAGTGTTAGATAGTCTGGTCCGCCTGCTTTCGAGTCAGTTCCAGACATGTTGAATCCGCCAAACGGCTGGTATCCAACGATTGCACCTGTACATCCACGGTTGATGTAGAAGTTACCTACGTGGAACTCTTCACGAGCGCGCTCGATGTGCTCACGGTTGTTTGAAAGAAGTGCACCTGTAAGACCGTAATCTGTGTTGTTCGCAATTTCCATCATGTGATCGAAGTCACGAGCTTTACACACAGCTACAACTGGTCCGAAGATTTCTTCTTGCATCAAACGAGCTTTCTCATCAACATCAGCAAAGATTGTTGGCTGGATAAAGTAACCTTTAGAGTCGTCGCCTTCTCCACCAGTCATCAGACGGCCTTCTTCTTTACCAATTTCAATGTACTTCATGATTTTGTTAAAGGAAGCTTGATCGATTACCGGCCCCATATAAGTTCCAACTTCTTCAGGGCTGCCCATTGTTAAAGTCTTAGTAAGAGCTACAGCTTTTTCTAAAACTTCGTCATACACGTCTTGATGAATAACTGCACGAGATCCAGCAGAACATTTTTGTCCAGAGAATCCGAACGCAGAGTAAACGATTGAGCTAGCTGCTAATTCAAGATCAGCATCACGGTCAACAACAACTGTGTCTTTTCCACCCATTTCAGCGATTACACGCTTCAGCCAGATTTGGCCAGGGTGAACTTTTGCTGCGCGCTCATAGATACGGCAACCAACTTCACGAGAACCTGTGAACGATACGAAGCGAGTTTTCGGGTGGTCTACTAAGTAGTCACCGATCTCAGCACCGCTACCAGGTACATAGTTAAGTACGCCTGCAGGAAGTCCTGCTTCTTCCATCACTTGTACGAACATTGCTGCAATAATTGGCGTTGAGTTCGCAGGCTTTAACAATACAGTGTTACCTGTAACGAACGCCGCTGCTGCAGTACCTGCCATAATCGCAAACGGGAAGTTGAATGGAGAGATAACGATACCTACTCCAAGTGGGATATAGCTAAATTTATTAATTTCGCCGTCACGGCTTACAACTGGTTGTCCAGCTTTAAGCTTGATCGCTTGGCGTGCATAGTATTCTAAAAAGTCAATCGCTTCAGCTGTATCAGCGTCAGCTTCTTTCCATGGCTTACCTGCTTCTTTTGTAAGCATAGCGGAGAATTCATATTTACGGCGGCGGATGATCGCTGCTGCACGGAACAAGATGTTCGCGCGGTGCTCAGGATCCCACTTTTTCCAAGATTCAAAAGCTGTTAATGCAGCTTGCATCGCTTGCTCAGCGTGATCTTGAGTCGCTTTGGAAACAGATCCAATCACTTCTTCTTTGTTAGCTGGATTTATAGAAACAATCTTTTCGTCTGTCGTGATCTTTTCACTGCCGATAACAAGCGGAAACTCCGTACCAAGCTTTGAGTTAATTACCTTTAACCCTGCTTCGTAAGCTTCCTTGTTTGCAGGAACTGAAAAATCCATAAATGGTTCATGACGGTATTCACGTGTCATAATAAATTCCCCTCCTATTAAAGCGTTTTCATTATTCGGTTTCCCACGTTCATTCTACATGAACATAGCGGTTTGTTCAAACAAACTGATAATAGTCAGAATTCTTTATTTTAAAGGGATGTCGTGCATCTTTGTATCTTTTTTCTTTGTAGTGAATGATTAATGAATTTTCCCTTGATTTGTTTAGAAGATTTAGGTGTTATACGAATAAATATTAGTTTTGCTCATCTTGAAGTATATTTTCATAGATTTCTAAAAACAGTCGTTGAAAGTGGTTCACTTTGTTCAATTTAGTTCCGTTTTGTGTTGCGGGGAGCTGTCTTCAGGTGGTCGCCGTGCAATTTCGGGTGCTCACATGCACGTACCGTAAAATCACAAAACCACAGTGCGGGCTGCATCCCCGGGAACCTCTCACCTTGCACAACAAAAACCCACTAACCATAAAGGTAGTGGGCTTTCAAAAAATCCTTATTTACGATAAATATGCACGAACGGTTCTTCTTGTGTAGTTTCGTCCTTCACGATAAGCGCCTCTGGCTGATCAACGGCTGAACCGATATATACTTCTACCGGCACATTCGGAAGCTCACCTAGTGCGGATGTTGCTACGAACTGGGTAAAGGAGATAATTTCTGCTTTACCGCGGAACTGAACAGGAATCTCAATCGTCAATCGCTCAAGGTTACCATCTTTATAGTAACCTTTCCCGATCACCCCGATATAGTTAGGGAAATATTCTTGAACCTTTGATTTAAAGGTAGTGAACTTTTCGTAGTCACTTCGTTTCTTTTTAGAAGCAGCGTCAGATGGGAACAGCACATAATCTTCATCTACATCTTCCCATGAACTTACCGAGCTACTTCCTTTTTTCACTACCCCTGAAGCAAAGAAGTTTCCAGGCGTTACAGAATCACGCTCTTCTTCTTGATAAAGAGCAAATACGATCGGCACATCTTTAAGCTTTGGATCTGTGCGCAAACGACTTGCCACTTGTCCGGCGATCTTCTGTGCTTCTTGTTTCACTTTATCGCGCTGGAGCTTCACTTCACCAGGGTAGATCAAGCCTTGTTGGTTAACGTCATAATAATAGGTTGAGTTAAAGGATAAACCGATTACCACACCACCAAGCTTTACTTTTCCATCACCGCTTTGAACAAGATAGTTGTGCTCAAGAACATAAGAAAGATACTTAGGGTTGTTCTTGTTTGCTTCTAGCATCTTATCTTTATAGCCAGGGTCACCTTCGTCTACTTTTACACCTAGCTTCGGATTCAATCCTGTTTGGTCTAGCTTGCTCTTACTTTTTCCAGGTTCGTCATCTGCTCTTTTCAGCCAGTTCGTAACCGTTGGCTCATTCAAGATCTGTCCTTCTTGGAAAAAGTACTTGTCTGTACTGAATGTGTCTTGAGCGATACGCATTAAGCCCATCTCAAACTCGTTGATATCAAGTCGGTTATCAACGCCATAACGAATTACACCACGGGCACCACCTGGTTCAAACGGAAAAATACTTCGGTAGTACTTTTCACCGGTGTTAATCTCCCCTGTAATAATCGCTTTTTCATCTTTTTTGCCCTTTTCTTGCACGATCTTTTCTTCTTTTTCCAGCTCATCGCCACCCCAGCAGCCGGTCAAAAGCAGTAAAGTACTTAAGAAAAGGAGCCCAACCCGTTTCATCATCACGGACACTCCTCTAGTATTGTTGGTTAGCTCTCGCCAATCTTATTTGTTAAGCTCGTCCACCAATTTTTGCTCATCCCAAATCACAATGCCTAGCGTCTTCGCTTTATCAAGCTTAGATCCAGCATCTTCTCCTGCGATCAGCATATCTGTATTCTTACTCACGCTTCCTGTTACTTTCGCTCCTAAGCGCTCCAATTTTTCTTTTGCTTCATTACGAGTCAAAATAGATAGTTTACCTGTTAACACCACCGTTTTCCCTGCAAACGGTGTATCCAGATCTTCAACCTTTACAAGCTTCGGACCTTTGTATTCCATGTTCATGCCTAAAGACTTAAGCTCTGCTACGAGCTCGTGTACTTCTGGCTTTGAAAAATAAAGCAGGATAGAGTCAGCCATCTTTTCACCGATCTCTTCAACAGCTAAGAGTTCCTCTTTAGAAGCACTCATTAATCCATCCATCGTTTCAAAACGCTGCGCGATTGTCTTTGCAGCTTTCGCTCCGACATGACGAATGCCAAGCCCGAACAGCAGACGCTCTAAAGAATTTTCTTTCGACTTTTCAATTGCTGCAAGCAAGTTGTCTACCGACTTCTCGCCCATACGCTCTAATTCTAACAGTTTCTCGCGCTCTAGCTTAAACAAATCCGCAAAGTTTTGAATTAATTTTTCTTTGAATAACTGTGCGACTACCTTTTCACCAAGCCCATCAATGTTCATGGCGTTTCGCGATACAAAGTGAATGAATCCTTCTCGAATCTGTGCCGGACATTGCGGGTTCAAACAACGCAATGCTACTTCACCGTCCAAACGCTCTAGCTTGCTGTCACACTCTGGGCATTCGGTCGGCATATTAAAATCGATCTCATCACCAGTTCGGCGCTCCGTGATTACATTCACGACTTCAGGGATGATGTCGCCCGCTTTTTTTACTACAACATAATCGCCGAGCTTGATATCTTTTTCACGAATCAAGTCTTCATTATGTAACGAAGCACGCTTTACCGTCGTTCCCGCTACTAACACAGGCTTCAGCAGTGCAGTAGGTGTTACAACACCCGTCCGTCCAACGTTCAACTCGATACCTTCTAGCTTTGTTACTACTTCTTCAGCTGGAAACTTGTACGCGATCGCCCAACGCGGGTTCTTCGCCGTGAATCCTAGTTCCTCTTGCTGATACAACGAATTTACCTTAATTACGATCCCGTCAATTTCGTATGGAAGGTCTGGACGCTTTTCTTGCCAGCTGTTCACATATTCAATAACTTCTTCGATGTTCGCGCACTTCTTCCACTCTGGGTTCGTTTTGAAACCTAAGTGGCTTAAGTACGTTAAGCTTTCGTCGTGCGAATCGACCGAATGTCCTTCAAGCTTTCCTACACCATAAAGAAAAATATCGAGGTTACGGCTCGCGGCAATCTTCGGATCGAGCTGACGTAAAGATCCAGCTGCTGCGTTCCGTGGATTCGCGAAAAGCTCTTGGCCTTCTTCTTCTCGATGTGCGTTCAGCTTTTGGAAAGATTTTTTCGGCATGAAAGCCTCGCCTCGTACTTCGAGCATCACATCTTCTTTTAACTTAAATGGAATAGAACGGATCGTTTTTAAATTATTCGTAATATCCTCACCGATTGTGCCGTCACCGCGTGTAGCTCCACGAACGAAACGACCATCTTGATACGTGAGGGATACGGCTAGACCGTCAATTTTGAGTTCGGCAACATACGATACGTTCGAACCTACACTATCTCTTACACGGCGGTCAAAATCACGAAGATCTTGATCATTGAAGGCATTGCCGAGGCTCAGCATCGGTACGGTATGTTCCACTTTTTCAAAAAAGTCCAAAACAGCACCGCCTACACGTGATGTAGGCGAGTGCTCGTCATGAAGTTCTGGATGATTGTTTTCAAGTTCGATCAGCTCTTTCATCAGCTGGTCATATTCAGCATCAGGTACAGACGGCTTGTCTAGTACATGATATTCATAATTATATTTTTCTAGCATTTCCCGGAGTTCCAGGATGCGTTCCTTCGCTTGTTCTTCGTTCAACCCGTTCCACTCCTTCTTTTCTTACGCTTTTTCAATCGGGGCAAATTTAGCAAGCAGTCTTTTCACACCTACAGGCTGCGGAAACGCGATGTCGAGTTCCATGGAATCTCCTGAACCACGCATACTTACGACCGTTCCTGTTTCCCATTTACGGTGCTTGACCTTGTCGCCTACTCTCCATTCCAGTTTCTCCCCACCAGAAGATTGATAGACAGGTGTAACCATTTTCTTTTTCGGTGCCATGAACGATGGCGTTGATCCTCCACCAGAGCGTGCACTTGCTCCCCACGGAACAGATGGTTTTTCTTTTACTTCTGTCTCGATAAGGTCTTCAGGGATTTCACCGATAAAACGAGATTCTGGATTTGTTGTCGTACGTCCATAAAGGGTGCGCATTCTAGCATTCGTTAAGAATAACTCTTCTTCTGCACGTGTGATTCCAACGTATGCCAGTCGGCGTTCTTCTTCCATCTCATTCTCTTCAAAAAGAGCACGACTATGCGGAAATACACCTTCTTCAAGTCCCATCAAGAAGACCATCGGAAACTCCAGACCTTTTGCAGAGTGAAGGGTCATCAGAACAACAGATTCTTTCGGTTTGTCATCTGCTGCATCTTCATCGAGCTTATCAATATCTGCAACAAGAGCCAGGTCAGTTAAGAAGGCAATTAGTGATTTATCATCTTGTTTCTTTTCAAAATCTTGCGTAACTGAAATAAACTCATCGATATTCTCTAGACGGCTTTGTGCTTCAATCGTTTTCTCTGTTTTTAGCGCATCACGATAGCCCGTCTTGGTAAGCACTTCTTCTGTTAGTTCAGTCACAGAAAGAAATTCCTGCTGACGCGTCCAGTTCGTAACAAACTCAGAGAACTCTCTTAAAGCGTTTGTTGCACGTGCACTAAGTCCAATCTGTTCCACTTCTTGAAGCGCTTGATACATGGAGAGATCATTGTTAGTCGCATACTGTGCCACTTTATCCATAGAAGACGCACCGATCCCGCGTTTCGGTACATTTACGATACGCTGCAGAGAAATATCATCGTCTGGATTCGAAATCAAGCGAAGATACGCTAGGATGTCTTTGATCTCTTTTCTGTCATAGAACTTTGTACCGCCGACGATATTGTACGGAATGTTGGATTTGATCAAAACTTCCTCAATCACACGAGATTGAGCATTCGTTCGATACAGGATCGCGATATCATTATACGAACGTTTGCCTGATGATACAGCTTCACGAATCTTACCTGTTACGTAATAGCTCTCTCCTTGCTCATCATCACCTTGGTAATACGTGATACTTGCACCATCCGTATTATCTGTCCAAAGATTCTTTGGCTTACGGTTCATGTTGTTCTCAATCACTTTATTAGCTGCTTGAAGAATCTTTTTCGTAGAACGATAGTTTTGCTCTAAAAGGATAACTTCAGCATCGTTATAGTCTTTTTCAAACGATAGAATGTTCGCGATATCCGCGCCGCGCCAGCCATAAATGGACTGATCTGAGTCCCCTACAACACAAAGGTTGCGTAATCGATCAGCCAGCATCTTCACTAGCATATACTGCGCCCTGTTCGTATCTTGATACTCATCAACATGAATATATTGAAACTTGCGTTGATAAAACTCAAGCACTTCAGGTACTTTTGCGAAAAGCTGGATCGTCGTCATGATAAGATCGTCAAAATCTAACGCCTGATTCTTGCGAAGTCGCTTTTCATAGCCTTCATAAACTTCTTGAACAACACCTTCAAAGTGCCCGTTCGCCACTTTTGCAAAATCTGCTGCTGTTTTTAATTCGTTCTTTAACGAAGAGATCGCACTTAAAATTCCGCGAGGTTCATATTTTTTAGGATCGTAGTTCAAATCTTTCAATACAGCTTTTACAACAGACAATTGATCTGTCGCATCTAAAATCGTAAAGTTACGGTTAATTCCGATTCGATCGATATCACGGCGTAAAATTCGTACGCACATGGAGTGGAACGTAGAAATCCAGATCTCTTCTGCTACTGGTCCTGTAATTCTTGCGACCCTTTCCTTCATCTCTCGTGCTGCTTTATTTGTAAACGTGATCGCTAGGATATTCCAAGGTGCCACTTCTTTTTCCATCATTAAATAAGCGATACGGTGAGTTAACACTCTCGTCTTACCGCTTCCCGCACCAGCCATCAATAACAACGGCCCGTCTGTATGTTTTACTGCCGCTTTCTGCTCAGGATTCAGTCCTGATAATAGCTTTTCAATCATTTGATGCATACTCATTCTTCATTCACCGCCCGAACATATATTCTTATTTTTATTCTCACTCATTTTTGAGATTTTATCAACTTTTACCTTTAACCGCTTTAACAGTTTCAATCGCAGCTTTTAAGTCCTCATAAATAACGTTCCCGACAACAACTGTATCCGCGAACTCTGCCATCTCTTTCGCTTGTTCTCCCGAATAAATGCCGCCTCCATAATAGAGGATCGTGTTTTCAAGCACGTTTTTTACTTGGCGAACGATATCAACATCACCATAAGTGCCGCTGTATTCCAAGTAAAAGATCGGAAGCTTAAACATTTTTTCGGCCAAGCGGGCATATGCTACAACATCATCTGCCGAGAGTTCTGTGTTGGCACTCGACCGTTTTGCCGCCTCACAATCTAGATTTAAGATGCAATATCCTTCAGTTAGAATCTCGTCCCAGTTCATGATGTCACCAAATTCTTTCAACGCTTCAGTATGAAGCCCCGTAATGAAGGTAGCATCTTTTGCATTTAATACAGTAGGAATATAGTAAAAATCGAATCCTGGTGTAAGTGATTCGATATTAGATACTTCAAGCACACAAGGAACCGCATATCTGCGAATTCGTGACATAAGGTCTAACGTGTTATCTAATGTAATGCCACTAGATCCCCCAACGATAACAGCGTCCGTTCCGCTCTCACAGATCAGCTCAAGGTCACTGTCACTGATCTCTTTATCAGGGTCTAGCTTAAACACATGCTTCCATTTTCGATAATCAAACATTGTGTTCTTCCTTTCATATTTAAAAACACCCGTGCTTGCTTTTTTACAAGCCAGTTCTGTACTTCTGCATTATAACAAAAATAAGGTTCTCACTCTATGATTCATCATGTGGAAAGATTGTGAAGTTCATACTGCTTTTTGGGAGGAATGGCTATGCTTATGTGGCATATCGACGATGAAATCATGCTAAAACAAGCAGACATTAAAGAATCTGACACCATCTATAGAATGTTAGAAAAATCACGTCAACATCTTGGACCGTGGATAAGTTGGGTCGATTACACCCAATCAAGCGGTGAGATGCGGCAGTTTATTAAAACGGTGAACAAAAAGATGAAAGAACAAACAGACGTTGTTCTTTTTATATGGTATCGCGGACAAGTAGCAGGCTCTGTTGCTTTATATGATATTAAGTGGCACAACCAGTCGGGTATGCTTGGTTATTGGGTAGGATTAGGATTTGAAGGTCATGGAATCGCACAGCGAGCGGTAAAAGGAATGCTTATGTATGCTTATTACACGCTGATGCTGAATCGCGTGGAGCTGCGTGCTGCGGTTCAAAATGATAAAAGCATCAAGCTCGCCCGCCGACTAGGCTTTCAAGCTGAAGGCGTTGTCAGGCAGGCAGAATGGATACGAGGAAGCTGCCGCGACCAAGTCCAGATGAGCTTGATGAAGAATGAATTTCATTAAATTTCAGGGTTCAAAACGTATGAGATATAGTTCTGCGCGCTTTGTTCAACGGCTTCCTCTGATGCGCGAATTGCACTATGGAAGACGAACGGCGTGATATAACGCGTTCCGATTAAATTAGATGTGGCTTGGAACGGACGAAGCAGTTCGCTCATCGTATAGTGGTTGTGACCTCCCGCTTTGTAAGAGAAGTCTGGGCCTCCTGTTGAAATAGCTAGTACTAGCTCTTTTCCATGTAATGCGTCGCCTCCAGGCCCATAAGCCCACCCGAACGCTAGCACTCTATCTTGCCATTCTTTTAAAAGTGAAGGTGAGCTGTACCAGTAGAACGGAAATTGTAGAACGATACGATCGTGCTCCAACAACATACGCTGTTCTTCTTCAACGTTCATTTTACCGTCTGGATATAGATCATAAAGTTTTCGAACCGTAACATGCTCTTGTTTTTCTATTTCCTCTGCCCATCTTTTATTTACTGTAGAGTTCTGTAGATGAGGATGTGCGATAATGACGAGTGTTTTTTTCATTGATAGATCTCCTTTTTATTAGGCTCTTTTTCGTGTACATATACAGGGGTGCTCTTGAAAGTAGTTGATCTCCACTCCAGGTTGCTCGCTTTCCGCGGGGCAGGCGGTGAGCCACATTCGTACGTTTCACTCTTAAGTGTCTCACCTGCCCGCCTGTCCCGCAGGAGTCTCGCACCTTCTGCTCCAATCAACTTGCAAATGAAGAGAAGAAACAAAAATGCTGTAGAAAAGAGCCTTATATTAAAATTTATTATAATCATTTGCTTGTACAAACAACTTAAACGGTAAAGAAGAGAGCTCTTATGATTCGAGCTGCCCTGCTGCTAGATGCGTTGCTTTTGTGAGTGCTTTTCCCTCTTCTTCTCCTAAAAGATCGGAATACGTTCGATAAAGATCTTTCCAAGCTTTTTCGAGATCTGTTTGAATTTCCGTTCCTGCTTGTGTCGGATGGATGTGCGACATCTTGCCTTGCACTTTACGCTCTGCAAGTCCCTTTACAACAAGCTTGTCCACGAATCTTGTGATCGTACTTGGTGTCATGTGAAGTTCCTCCGCCAATTCCGATTGAGAGATTCCAGGTTTGTCGTTCACAAGCATCATCATAAAGCCATGGGTTGGCGTAATTCCTGTCGGTCGAAAAGATTCCTCAGCCATTTTGGAAATAACGCGAGAAAGTTTGTTCACAGTAAAATATAAGCAGTTTTCTAGATACTTTTCGGGCATTATAGCACCTCTTTGCAATCGTTAATGTTGTTTGTACATACAAATATAGATGGTGATAGAGTTTCTGTCAATATTTTGAGTATATAAGGGTGCTTGGCAGCTGCCAAGCTTACATTTTACTGTTTTACAGGGTAGAAAAAACCGCGCTGAGCTTCAATCCTAAAGTTTTTGCTCTTAATCCACGAGTTTTAGTGTTGAATCCAAAAGTTTTTACAGATTATCCACGAGTCTACAATCCTCGACATCTATCGACAGCCCCCAAACTCTTCCCGCTACACTACCCTCACAAAAATACAAAAAAACCCACCACTCAGGCAGGTTTTTCTCTCATTATTTTGCTTCTTCCTCTTCATGAACGCGATCGAGCACCATCGCGTATGCGTCGTTTCCAAAGTTCAGGCAACGTTTTACACGTGAGATGGTTGCGGTGCTCGCACCTGTTTCGCTCTCGATCTTGTGATAGGTTTTTCCTTCACGAAGCATACGTGCTACTTCTAGTCGCTGTGCCAAAGATTGAATCTCGTTCATCGTACAAAGGTCATCAAAGAATCGATAGCATTCTTCCATATCTTTTAGCGATAGAACAGATTCAAAAAGCTGATCTAATGCTTTTCCTCGTAATTTATCAATTTGCATGAAACATGCACTCCTTTTTATTGCATCTTAACCGAATCTGTCGTTCCACTCGGTACAATGTTAATCCATGTCTTTCCTGGAACAAACGCTCCACCGTCCGGAACAATTCTTCCATTTTCGTTTTTCCACGAAATGTTTTGTGCGACACCATTCTGAATCAGAATCGCATCTCCGCCTGACGTTAAGTTGATCTCTCGTCTGCCGGCATCATCGATTACCCGGTGAGCCGCTTCAACAATGAATACATTGCTTACCGTAATGGGTGTTTCGGTCTCACGATCTATCGTTGGTTCATTGTTGCTGCTTCTCGCGTACGTCTTCTTTTTAGCAGAGTACGTGAATCCTACTGTTTCCCCACCTGGATAAGAGATCTGAATCTCGTTTGCAGGCGCACCCTCTATGGCTTTAGCACTTTTCGAGGTTAAGAACGCAAGCATATCAAGATCATCTGACTCATCGGCGCCGATCTTCTCCATCCCTTTTTGAATATTTTCATAGGTGATATAAGAGTTGTGAGGCGCTTTTCTAAAATCAGCTCGATTGAAAAGAATTCCATCGTAATCCATTCCGTTCAAGTGATCGATCGTCCCGCTATAGAGTATCTCTTTCGCCTCTGGACTGAACCCGTGTGCCACGAATAAAGC
Source organism: Fictibacillus nanhaiensis (assembly GCF_049537595.1). GTDB lineage: Bacteria > Bacillota > Bacilli > Bacillales > Fictibacillaceae > Fictibacillus > Fictibacillus nanhaiensis_F. The sequence continues at coordinate 20,004 of NZ_JBMULM010000003.1, read as the reverse complement.
ATGATAGCCACGTGAAAGCTCGATGTAATAATCTCTCGCGCTGCGAACCGGTCCTACTACTTCTGGCATTTCACTTTGGAAGATTGCTAAAAAGCGTGTAAGTTCTCCCTCAGCTAATACTTCGTATACGATATCAGCTTTATGAAGTCCTGATTGCGGGCGTGCTTTCGGGTGGTTGTTCACCATGACCGAAATCGCGCGATGATCTACCTCTTCATTCGTACCCAAGCCAGTGAGTGGATAAACAGAGGAAAACTCCTCTTTTTTTGAATCCGTCGCTTCAGCTTTATCTACTTTACCTTCTTTTAATACTTTATCTCTTGCGTCTTTACATGCAGACAGCGTTAATACCGTGATCATCGCCATCAAGATGATGTACCACTTTTTCATTGGGCTCACTACCTTTGTATCGTATTATTTTGCCCAATCCTTTTCTATATTAACGCATAATCGAAGGAAAGAGTAACCCTTTCTTTTTAACATCGTAAATGCCTCTTTGCGTAATGCGGATGTATGGCAAGTGGGTGGATGAGAAAAACAATAGAGAATAGATCGGATCTTCGTATTGATAGCCTCTTTCTCTTAATGCGTTCGTTAATCTTTTCTCTTCTACCACTAGTTCTTCTATACTAAGATTCGACATTCCTCCCGCTAAAGGAAGTTTTATCTCAGCGACGATCTCGCCTCTCTCCGCAAGAACGATGCCTCCGCCGACTTCTTTCAAGCGCTCGAACGCCACAGCCATATCTTTTTTGCTTTTTCCGATGATCAAAAGATCTCCCGTATTGGAATATGAGCTCGCAAAGCCATAAAGATTTTTCGCAAAACCCTTTACGACCGTATTGATTCTCCACTTTCCTTCTTTATCGATCAGCATTAAGAAACACTCGTCTGATTCTCCGTTAATCTCTTCAGAAAAAGGATTGATCGATACATTATATGGTCGTGTGATCACACTATTGTACATTTCTATTCCAACGAGACCAGAAAACTGAAAATCTTCGTCTTGGAGGTCCCAATTGATATCTCTTTTTTTGATGCCATGACCTTCCCAATCAAATTGAAAGTCACGATCGTCACTAACATCCTTACCGTCACGTTTCATCCATTTCCCTTTTGCCAAAACAGATTCAGGCAGTGGATTTGCTACGTCATCTAAAATATTTAAATGGGCGACTCGCCCTGCGGCAACCATGCCAAAGAGGTGATCTAGGCCGTAATATCTAGCCACGTTATAAGAGACCATCATATACGCATCCACTGGATCAAGCCCTGCTTCAAGCGCGATCTGCAGCATCTTATCGGTAACTCCTTCTTCATAAAAAGCTGGTGTGGATCCGTCAGTCGTCATAAAGATTCGTTCATAATTCGTGATACCTTCCTCTTTCATCTGACGCAATAATATCGGCAGATCTGGACGAATCGAAGAATAACGAAGCGACACCTGAAGACCAGCATTCAATCGATCCATCACTTCTGTCCCTGTCATCGCTTCATGATCGCAATCCACTCCGAGCAATGTCATAGCAGTTAATGTCTTTTCAGAAGCTCCTGGCAGATGTCCCTCGATCTTCTTACCCGCTTTCTTCGTCTTCAGCATCCAATGCAACAGTGTATCGTCACCATGAAGCACTCGCGGCCAGCTCGTTAACTCGCCGCCTTGTAGGACATAAGGGCTCTCGAGGAGCTGCCTTACACTTTTTTCCGAAAAATAATTTTCTTCTTCTAAGAGTTCTGTTTGTGCATCATAACGACACCACCAAAAGAAATTAGAAGGCAGATCGTTCACGTCTTCCATAAAAGAAAGCGCTTTCGAAATATTCATTTCAAAAAGCAGCATAAAGTTGTCGGCTAAAAATACGGACGTTCCACGCTGCAATGCATATCGCGAGAGCGACTGGGGATTATAAAGTTGAAACGGATGACAATGAGGTTCAATATACCCCGGCACAACAAACTTACCTTCTAGATCAGTGATTTCCGTACCTTTTGTATGGTCAGGCATCTTTTCGCCTACATAGACGATGCGGTCATGAAGGATCCAGATGTTTGCTTTTACCCATTTTTTAAGAGCTGTGTTTAAGTAAGTAGCGTTTGTTAAGACAAGCGACGGTGCCAATTCACCTTGAATGACGGCCACTTGTTTGCGCATTTGCGCTTTTGTCCAAAAAGCAATGTGTTGGTTCATGTTGGATCACCTGTCTTCTCTCTGAAAATTTCGTTTTTTCAAGAATACCATATTCATCAAGCAAATTGGTGAAAATTGAAAGGAGTATCACAATGAGACAAAATATTGGTTTAGTTAATAGCATGATTCGTATTATTGCAGGTCTAACACTGCTTTCTGTTTATACAGCAAAGCTGACAAGAAAGCCTTACAAAGAGTCATACATCCTTATGATCTTAATGGGTGCGATGAAAGTAGCAGAAGGAATCGTTCGCTACTGCCCAGTGACTGACCTTCTTCACAAAAGCAAAGAAATGAACGACATGGATCTTGGTAACATCGCGGAAGAAGGTTCGCCGTTCAACCCTTCATAATAAGAAGGAGGCAGCACTATGCCCACTCATTCTTTATTAAAAGGCAACAGACCATTGTTCAGTTTATTGGTCGTTGTCTTTATTACCCATCTTGGTTCGTATCTTGTCTTGCCTGTCCTACCTATCCTCTTAAAAGTGGAAACCGGACTAACGGCGGCACAGATTGGTTTTACTCTCGCTGTTATTTCGATCTTCATGCAAGTTGGAAGTGTGGTCGGAGGCGTATTCGCTGACCGTACAGGCAGACGTTTTATCATTGCACTTGGTGCTTTAATACGGGCAGGCGGGCTGATAGGTTTCGCTTATTTTTCAACCTATTCACTCATATTGTTAACTGCTGCGATCAGCGGTCTCGGTCTTGGGCTTAATGCACCGTCCACAAAAGCATTTATTTCATCCCTCGTAAAAGCAGAAATGAGATCTACTGCTTTTTCATTGCGTGGTATTTTTGCCAATATCGGTATGGCGATTGCCGGATTGACCGTTTTTGCTCTATTTACAGGAAGCTCGAGGTTTATCTTTATCACCGCTGCTGTGATTTATTTAGTAGCAAGCGTGATCAGCTGGTTCTTCTTGCCTGCAGGCTGTGGTGACGAAAATTGCCGAGAAGTAAAGTGGAGTGAATATCGACAAGCGTTAAAAAACATTCCCTTCCTCGTTTTTGTGATCGCCACAATCTTTGTTTGGGCGCTTTACGTACAGTTTGCACTCGTGCTCCCGCTTCGAGCTGAAAGTGTTTTGTCCAACGGAAAAGACATAAGCATCATCTGGACCATCAACAGCATCACGGTCATATTAGCTCAAACGCTCATAACAAAAAATATTATCCGAAACATACATCCCCTGACTTCTGTTGGCATAGGGGCGATCTGTATCGGATCTGCGCTCGGAAGTTTATATTTTGCAAACACTCTATTTTTCTTTGTTTTTACCGGAATCATCTTTATCTCAGGTGAGATGCTGATCATGCCAACGTTGGACACATCGATCTCACAGCTTGCAGCTGCCCGGTTTCTTGGCATGTTCTTTGGATTAGCAAGCGTCTTTACAGGGATTGGGGAAGCGATAGGAAACTCAATCGGAGGACGATTGTTTGAAGTAGCAGATGGCGGACAAAGTGCTGTTCCTTATGTAACGTATGTGATAGCAGGTTTTGTCATCTTCATCGGGATGCAGCTGTTGCGTCGGTGGAATCCATTGTCCATCATACGGCCTCCTAAGCTCATGCCAACCGCAGCTCCGAACACAGAATCATCTACATCTCATCCAAATCCAATTAATGAAGGCTGATGAACAAGGTCTTATCAACCATGTCCGTCAGCCCTCAATTTCAGTATAGGAGGTAAGCCAAATGAGTTACGAATACTTAATGGATACGGCTTTTCTTTATATCTTGCTTATCGGCGGAATCATCGCCATCTCGTTTGTATTTATTAAGAAGAGACGTGCGAAATAGCTCGAAACCCGATATCTTTGCGATAGAATGAGCCTTCGCACGTGATTTTCTTCATTTCTCTATATACGTTTTCCTGAGCTTCACTTAGTGAACGTCCTTTAGAGGCTACCAATAACACCCGGCCACCATCCGTTAAAAGAGATTCATTTTCTCTTTTCGTACCCGCATGAAACACGTTAGAATCATCTGAAATGTTTTCTAGCCCCGTAATCACTTGAGGTTCCGAAGAAGAAACAGGATAACCATCGGTTGCAAGAACAACACCAAGTACGGATTCTTCAGACCATTGAAGTTCCGGCTTTTTGCCGTTTAACAAAGAGAGAATCAGATCAGCCAGATCGTTTTCTAGTCGAGGCAAAATCACTTGTGTTTCAGGGTCACCAAAACGTGCGTTAAACTCGATCACTTTCGGACCATTCTTCGTTAAGATTAAGCCCGCATAAAGAATCCCTGTAAAAGGAGTGCCTTCTTTTTTCATCGCAGCAACAGTCGGCTGAACGATCTCTTTGATGGCTTTTTGAATATCAGCGTCAGAAATTTGAGGAACGGGTGAATATGCCCCCATCCCACCTGTGTTCGGACCCTTATCCCCATCATAGGCTCGTTTATGATCTTGAGCGATCTCCATCGGAAGGAAAATTTCATCATGCACAAAAGACATTAACGAAAATTCTTCCCCTTCAAGAAATTCTTCAACAACAACCGTTTCGCTCGCCGAACCAAAGCGTTTGTCCACCATCAGTTCATGTAGACCCTCTTCCGCTTCTTCTAAGGTCATTGCTACAATGACACCTTTACCTGCGGCAAGCCCGTCCGCTTTTAACACGATCGGTGCACCTTTTTCTCGAACGTAAGCCAGAGCTTCATCATGATTCGTAAACGTTTCTGATGCAGCTGTTGGGATGTCGTACTTTTTCATAAGGTCCTTCGCGAACGACTTTGAGCCTTCGATCTCTGCTGCCGCTTTAGACGGGCCGAAGATAACTAGACCCTCTTCTTTGAAACGATCTACGATGCCTTCTAAGAGAGGCACTTCAGGTCCTACGAATGTTAACCCGATTTCGTTTGTTTTTGCAAAAGTGACAAGCTCTTCGATGTTGGTTTCTTTAATGGAAACGCATGTTGCTTGGTGTGCCATGCCTGGGTTTCCTGGTGCAGCAAACACTTGGGTGACGCTCGGACTGTTGGCAAATTTCCACACGAGCGCATGTTCACGTCCACCTTTGCCGATTACAAGAACGTTCATGGTTGCTACCTCCTTTTTTAAATAGGCAGAATCGGCTGCTTGGACCGCTTCTGTTTACTTTTTTATCTAAAACACAGAGCGTTGTAAGATCTTTGAAATCTTTTTCATCTTTGAATAGTTGGTTGGAGTGCAAGGTGCGAGACTCCTGGGGGATCAGCGGGACAGGTGAGACTCTTAACAGCGCAGAGCGCTAAGAGGCTCACCGCACGCCCCCCGGAAAGGGAGCACCTGGAACGGAAATCAACCCTTCCACGCACTCCTGAGTCAACATGATTAATGCTTAAAGTGTCTTACGCCTGTGAACACCATCGTGATCCCGTGCTCGTCTGCTTTTTTGATCGAATCTTCATCCTTGATCGATCCGCCTGGCTGGATGATCGCTGTTACGCCAGCGCGTGCCGCTGCTTCTACGGTGTCATCCATCGGGAAGAACGCATCTGACCCAAGAGCAGAACCATGTGCACGTTCGCCTGCTTGCTCGATCGCAATTTTCGCTGCGCCAACGCGGTTCATCTGACCTGCACCAACACCTACGGTCATTTCGTCTTTCGCTAAGACAATTGCGTTAGATTTCACATGCTTTACCACTTTCCAAGCAAGCTTCAGATCTTTCCACTCTTGCTCAGTCGGCTGGCGTTTTGTAGGAATCGTCACGTTCGCATCATCCAACCCGTAAACGTCTTCCTCTTGAACGAGCATTCCGCCAGAAACAGTCGTGATTTTTTTAGCGATCCCTTTACCTTCTGTAAAATCTAATTTTAATAAACGGATGTTTTTCTTTTTCGTTAAAATCTCTAGCGCTTTCTCTGTAAATGAAGGAGCGATGATGATCTCAAGGAAAATCTCACTCAATTTTTGAGCCGTTTCTTCATCAATTTCTGTGTTAGCCGCGATGATGCCGCCGAAGATTGATACAGGGTCAGCTTCAAACGCACGAGTGTATGCTTCAAGGATCGTTGAACCTGTTCCTACTCCACATGGATTCATGTGCTTAACCGCAACAACAGCTGGATCAACGAACTCTTTTACGATCGAGAGGGCTGCATCTGCATCGTTGATGTTGTTGTACGAAAGCTCTTTTCCGTGAAGCTGTTCAGCGTCTGTTAAAGAGAGCGTGTTCTTTAGTGGTGCCGAATAAAAAGCGGCTTTTTGATGAGGGTTCTCACCATATCGAAGGTCCTGCTTCTTTTCATATGTTACCGTGTAGGATTCCGGGTGCTCCTCTTCTACAGCTGCTGTTAAATATTCAGCGATCAACGCATCATAAGCCGCTGTATGACGGAAAGTCTTCGCAGCAAGTTTTCGGCGCGTCTCTTCACTTACAGCTCCAGCACCATCAAGTTCATCCGCTACTGTCTCATAGTCTGCTGGATCGACAACGACCGTTACATAGGCGTGATTCTTTGCAGCTGAACGAAGCATACTCGGTCCGCCGATATCGATATTTTCGATCGCATCAGCGAATGTTGTGCCTTCTTTCGCGATCGTCTCTTTGAACGGATAAAGGTTTACGACAACAAGATCGATCGGAGAGATCTCATTTTCTTGCATGGCTGTTTGATGTGTCTCATTATCTCGAATAGCAAGTAAACCGCCATGAATTTTTGGATGAAGCGTTTTAACACGTCCGTCCATGATTTCTGGAAAACCAGTCACTTCAGAGATACCGATCACAGGAATTCCTGCGTCTTGCAACGCTTTTTTTGTTCCGCCTGTAGAGATGATCTCTACGCCGTGTTGAGCTAGTTTTTCTGCAAAATGAAGTAATCCTTCTTTATTTGAAACGCTTATGAGTGCACGTTTGATCGTCAATGTAAGAAGCCTCCTACGGTGTCTTTTTGTAATAGTTTGTTGATGATGGCTGGGTACAATTGGTGTTCCGCTTTTTGGATGCGTTGCTGTAAGGTTTGCTCTGTATCGCCAGGCAATACAGGAATGCGAACTTGTTCGATAATCGGACCTGTATCCATGCCACTGTCTACATAATGAACCGTTACACCTGTTTCTGCAACATTCGCTTTCAGTGCTTGTCCGACCGCATCCTTACCAGGAAAGGCTGGCAGATACGATGGGTGGATATTGATGATACAGCCTTCATACGCTTTTAATAATACCTCACCAACGAGCCTCATATATCCTGCGAGAACGATAAATTCTACTCCATAGGATTGAAGTTCAGAAACGATTTCTTTTTCAAAATCAGCTTTTGATGCAAATGTTTTAGGCAAGAACGAGTACGTCGGAATCCCGAGGTGGCGCGCACGATCGATTACCTTTGCCCCCGGTTTATCACATACTAAAAGCTCGATATCCGCCTGAAGCTCACCTGCTTCAACCGCGTCTATGATGGCTTGAAAGTTACTTCCGCTTCCAGAAGCAAATACAGCTATTTTCCTCATTCGATGTTTCCTCCACCAAAGATCACGCCATCACCTTGCTTCACGCGACCGATGATATAAGGCTTCTCGCCTGTTTCTTCTAAAAGGCGGATGATCGGAAGCATATTTTCTTCTGAAACCGAGAGCACCATTCCAATTCCCATGTTAAACGTTGTGAACATCTCTTTACGTGTCAGATTTCCTTTTTCTTCGATCAGATCAAAAATGGCAGGAACCGGCCATGAACCATAATCTACTTCTGCCGCAAGACCTTCTGGTAGCATGCGTGGAATGTTTTCAATGAATCCGCCGCCTGTAATATGAGCAACACCGTTCACATCAAACTGATTGAACACTTCAAGCAACGGTTTTACATAGATGCGAGTCGGTGTTAACAGCTCTTCACCTAATGGTTTAGATAAACTTTCAATGTGTTGGTTCAGATCAAGACCTGCGTTTTCTAATAAAACTTTACGAACGAGCGAAAAGCCGTTGGAGTGAAGACCGTTTGAAGCAAGGCCGATTAATACATCGTTCTCGCTGATAGACGAGCCGTTAATCAGCTTCGATTTCTCTGCGATTCCGACCGTAAACCCAGCAAGATCATACTCTTCACTGTCATACATGCCAGGCATCTCAGCTGTTTCTCCGCCGATGAGCGCACAGCCTGCTTGTTCACAGCCATCCGCGATCCCACTAACGATCTGTTCGATCTTTTCAGGGTGAAGCGTGCCGCAAGCAATATAGTCCAGGAAATAAAGCGGCTCAGCGCCTTGCGCTACGATATCGTTCACACACATCGCAACCGCATCTACACCGATCGTGTCATGCTTATCCGCCATGAACGCAAGCATCAGTTTCGTACCTACTCCGTCTGTTCCGGAAATGAGCACAGGCTCTTTATGTGAGAATCCTGATAGATCGAACATCGCCCCAAATCCACCAAGTCCTGCTAATACTTCCGGACGCTTCGTTCTCTGTGCATGTTTCTTGATACGATCGACCGCTTCATATCCTGCTTCGATGTTCACGCCTGCTTGCTTATATGCTTCTGCCATCGTCTTCTCCCCCTTTAAACAAGCTCTTTTTCATATGGTAAAACAGTATCTGGATAAATTTCTGTTGGATATCTTCCCGTAAAACAAGCTAAACATTGTCCGCAGTTCGGCTCCGCATTCGAACGTCCGATACCTTCCATCAGTCCTTCTACAGAAATAAACGATAAGGAATCCGCACCAATAATTTCACGAATCTCATCTACCGAATGCTTAGATGCGATCAATTCCGCACGCTCTGACGTATCGATGCCGTAATAGCATGGATGTGCGATTGGTGGTGCTGTAATGCGAACATGAACTTCTGTAGCGCCCGCAGCACGCAGCATCTTCACGATTCGGCGGCTCGTCGTACCGCGTACGATTGAGTCATCGACCATAACAACTCGTTTTCCTTCTACAATCCCGCGAACCGGTGAAAGCTTCATCTTTACCCCAAGTTCACGAAGCTCTTGAGAAGGCTGGATGAACGTACGTCCGACATAGCGATTTTTTATTAGACCGATCTCATACGGAATACCGGATGCTTCTGCATAACCGATTGCAGCTGAGATACTAGAATCAGGCACACCTGTTACAACATCCGCTTCAATCGGAGCTTCTTCATACATCCTTTTCCCTAGGCTTTTACGAGCAGCATGAACGTTGATTCCTTCGATGTTGCTGTCTGGTCTTGAAAAATAAATATATTCCATCGAACACATGGAGCGTTGTACAGACGTCGAAAACGTATCGACCCTTAGTCCGTCTTCATTAATGATTAAAAGTTCTCCTGGCTGCACGTCACGCACGTACGTTGCCCCAACCACGTCGAACGCACACGTTTCAGAAGCGACAACATACGCATCACCAAGCATACCGAGTGACAATGGACGCAAGCCGTTCGGATCGAGCGCTACCATCATCTCGTTCTCTGTCATGACTAAGAACGCATACGCACCTTTTAACATCGTTAAAGCGTTCTGTACTTTTTCTTTTAGAGTAAAATAACCGCTGCGCTTGATCAGATGAGCAAGCACTTCTGTATCAGAAGTGGTTTGAAAGATGCTTCCTTGCGATTCAAGCTGATGTTTTAGCGCGTTGGCATTCACGAGATTCCCGTTATGAGCAAGAGCAAGTGAACTTGTTTGTGAACGAAACAATAATGGCTGAACGTTCGCAAGCTCATTGCCTCCTGCTGTGGAATAGCGGACATGGCCAATTGCACCATGTCCGATTAATCCTTCGAGCTCCCCTTTGCTGAACACGTCGTTTACTAAGCCGCTTCCTTTATGAATGCGCAAACGCTCCCCGTCTGTTACAACGATTCCCGCTCCTTCTTGTCCGCGGTGCTGCAGGCTGTGCAGACCGTAATACGTTAATTGCGCGGCATCCGGGTGACCCCAGATCCCAAACACACCACATTCTTCGTTTAAGCCTTTGATGTCAGCAAGCATGGAATAGCTCCTTTCCAGGCGTCTTGCATCTCCTGGAGCGTGCAGGATAACAGCTCTTCACCCTGCTCATTATCGATCGCTAGACCGCTCTCAGAACGTACAAACCCTATGATTTTTGCGTCTTTTACAAGCTGTTGGAACTCATCTTGATGTTCAGGTTTTACTGTGACTAAGAAACGGGATTGAGATTCACCGAAAAGACTGCCAATTGGCTCATCTGTCAGCGTAACGCTCGCTCCAACTTTGCCGTCCATCACAGACTCAGCAAGTGCAACAGAGAGTCCGCCTTCTGCTACGTCATGCGCAGATTGAATTAACCCTTTATGAATCGCTGCTAAAAGCTCACGCTGTCTTGTTTCTTCCACTTCTAGATCGATGTGAGGCGCTTTACCGAAAATGCGTCCTTCTTTCATCTTTTGAAGCTCACTTCCGCCAAATTCCGCTTTGCTCTCACCGATTACATAGATGATGTCACCCGCTTCTTTAAAGCTTTGAGTCACAATATGCTTCGTGTCTTCAATAAGCCCGACCATACCGATTACTGGTGTCGGGTAAACCGCCACACCGTTCGTTTCGTTATAAAGAGATACGTTACCGCCGATAACCGGCGTTGCGAGTTTGTTGCATGCCGCACTCATACCGTCAGCTGATTTCTCTAACTGCCAGAAGATCTCTGGCTTTTCAGGATTTCCGTAGTTCAAGCAATCTGTCACCGCAAGAGGCTGTGCTCCTGAACATACGAGATTACGAGCTGCTTCAGCAACAGCGATCATGCCGCCCACTTCTGGATCTAAATAGAGATAGCGAGAATTACAGTCTGTTGTCATCGCTAGCGCTTTTTTCGTTCCACGGATACGTACGACTGCCGCATCCGATCCAGGTGCTACAACGGTATTTGTACGCACCATGTAGTCGTACTGGTTGTAAACCCACTCTTTGCTCGCGATCGTCGGCTGCTTCAAAAGAGATAGCAACGTAGATTTGAAGCTAGTAATCTCTGGTAAGTAGTCTGCTTGCGCTTGGAACTCACCATAATAAGCAGGTTCTTTTGAAGGTTTATGATACACCGGTGCATCTTCTGCAAGAGCATCTACCGGTACATCAGCTACGATCTCACCCTGGTGAGTAAGACGCAGTACTTGCTCTTCGATAACCGTTCCAACCGTTACGCAATCTAGATCCCACTTTGTAAAGATCTTTTCCACTTCATGCTCACGGCCTTTTTCAACAACTAACAACATGCGCTCTTGAGATTCGGAAAGCATCATCTCATAAGCTGTCATTCCTGTTTCACGCTGTGGAATAAGATCAAGATTCATCTCGATTCCCATACCCGCTTTACTTGCCATCTCAGCGGAAGAACTTGTAAGACCTGCCGCACCCATATCTTGAATTCCAACAAGTGCATCACAGTTATGAATGAGCTCGAGACACGCTTCCATAACGAGTTTTTCCATAAAAGGATCTCCAACTTGAACCGCTGGACGCTTTTCTTCTGACGCTTCAGAGAGCTCTTCCGATGCAAACGTTGCACCGTGTATGCCGTCACGGCCCGTTTTCGCCCCAACGTACATGACAGAGTTTCCTGCACCCTTCGCTTGACCCTTTTTAATGTCTTGATGGTCGATCAGACCGACGCACATCGCGTTCACAAGTGGATTACCTTCGTACGATGGATCGAATTGAACTTCTCCACCAACTGTCGGAATTCCGATACAGTTGCCATAGCCTGCGATCCCCGCTACCACCTGCTCGAACAAATACTTCACACGCGGAGACTCTAGCTCTCCAAAACGAAGCGAGTTCAGCATCGCGATCGGACGCGCTCCCATCGAGAAAACGTCACGGATGATTCCACCAACACCAGTTGCAGCTCCTTGGTAAGGCTCGATCGCTGAAGGGTGGTTATGAGATTCGATCTTGAAAACAACCGCTTGACCGTCACCGATATCCACGATTCCAGCACCTTCACCAGGACCTTGAAGTACACGCTCACCCTTTGTCGGAAACTTGCTTAGTACTGGTTTTGAGTTTTTATAAGAACAATGCTCACTCCACATAACAGAGAATAGTCCTGTTTCCGTCCAGTTAGGAGATCTGCCGATAATCTTTTCTACCAGTTCAAACTCCGAATCACTTAAACCCATTTCACGGTATAATTTTTGCTCTTTAATTTGTGAACTTGTTGGTTCATGTTGCAGCGACATAACGTTCCCTCCAGCTCTTCACAATAGATTGAAATAATTTAAGACCATCTTTGCTACCTAAAAGCTCATCGACCGCACGTTCCGGATGCGGCATCATACCTAGCACGTTGCCTTCTTCGTTCGTGATACCGGCAATGTTTTCAACCGATCCGTTCGGATTGTTTTTATACGTGAATACGATCTGATTGTTTGCTTTTAGCTTCTCTAACGTCTCTTCATCGCAATAATAGTTGCCTTCACCGTGTGCGACAGGCACAGAAATCACTTCACCTTTTTCGTACTGAGACGTGAAGATCGTCGTTGTGTTCTCAACGACTAGCTCTTCTGACTGGCAGATGAATTTCAATGATTCATTGCGGCGCATCGCTCCTGGCAGAAGTCCTGTTTCTAGTAAAATCTGAAATCCGTTACAAACGCCAAGAACCGGTTTTCCTTCACGAGCTGCTTTAACCACTTCTGTCATTACGTTTGAGAATTGTGCGATAGCGCCAGAGCGGAGGTAATCTCCATAAGAGAAACCACCAGGCAATAAGATACCGTCAAATTGATTTAAGTTCGTTGCATCGTGCCAGACGTACTCAACTTCAGCGCCGAGCTCATCTTTTACAGCATGATACATGTCTGTGTCACAGTTTGATCCTGGAAAAACGATTACAGCAAACTTCACTGTGCGACAACCTCCTCCACCTCGTAGCGGTAGTCTTCGATCACAGGATTCGATAAAAGTTTCGAGCACATGTTCACGATTTTCTCATCTAGATCGTAATCGCCTTTTTGAAGCGTTAACTCCAGATACTTACCAATACGTACATCTTCAACCTCTGACTGTCCCATTTTGTGAAGCGAGCTCATTACTGCCTTACCTTGTGGATCTAATACACTCTCTCTTAATGTTACATATACCTTTACTTTGTACATGATAGGCCTCCTAGACGTTGTAGTATTTTTTCATAAGCATCTGTTAAACTTCCTAATCCTCGGCGAAATACATCTTTATCGAGTTTTTCGTTCGTTTCTGCATCCCATAAACGGCAAGTATCAGGAGAAATTTCATCAGCAAGCATAAGGTTACCGTTAGCATCTGTTCCGAACTCTAGCTTAAAGTCGACGAGCTTTACGTTCTTTTGAACAAAATAAGAAGTGAGCACTTCGTTGATCTGAATCGCTTGTTCTGAAATCTGGCTGAGTTGCTCTCGCGTTGCCAAGTTCATGATGTCGATATGCTCTTCCGTAATAAGCGGATCGCCTAGGTCATCGTTTTTGTAATAAAATTCAATGATCGTGCGTGGAAGGATCTGGCCTTCAGGAATTCCAGTACGCTTTGATAAAGATCCAGCCGCTATGTTACGAACAACCACTTCTAAGGGGATGATGGTCACCTTCTTCACGAGCTGTTCCGTTTCGGATACTCGTTTTACGAAGTGGGAGTCAATTCCCTTCTCTTTGAGCAGTTCAAAAAGGATAGATGAGATCTCGTTGTTCAGTCTTCCTTTTCCTGCGATCTCAGCTTTCTTCTCGCCGTTGAACGCTGTTGCTGAATCTTTGTAGCTAACCCAGACGACTTCTTCGTCGGTTGTGCGGTAGATGCGTTTAGCTTTTCCTTCGTATAGCTGCTCTAACTTCTCCATCATGACCCCTCCGTTATATGAAGATTCCCAATATTCAATCTTTTAAAAATGGCAAAGAGAAAGAGAGCTCAATAGATCACTCTCTTTTTAGTTGAAGTACTTCTTAAAAGCTTTTGTAGTATGACATTGTTGTCGTTGAGAGAGGTTGATTTCCGTTCCAGGTGCTCGCTTTCCGCGGGGCGTGCGGTGAGCCCCTCGCCGCTTTGCGCCATTGAGGGTCTCACCTGCCCACTCGTCCTAGCCGAGAGTCTCGCATCTTACACTTCAATCAACTTTCAATGAAGTCTTTCAAAAACAACCAATTAAAAGATCTTTCTTATAAAACCCTTTAAAGTCCTAATCTGTCGAAGATTGTGTCTACGTGTGACAGATGATAACTGTAGTCAAAGCATTCAGAGATTTCTTCAGGTGTTAATTTTTCAGTAATTTTTTGTTCAGCTTCTACTAATGTTCTGAACTGTACGCCTTCTTCCCATGCTTGCATCGCTTTTGGCTGTACCGTGTCGTATGCTTCTTCACGTGCCATTCCTTTGTCGATCAATTTGAGAAGTACGCGCTGTGAGTAGATCAAGCCATATGTGCGCTCCATGTTGCGTTTCATGTTCTCTGGGAACACGGTTAAGTTCTTAATGATATTGCCAAAACGGTTCAGCATGTAGTTCAATGCGATCGTTGCATCTGGTAAGATCACACGTTCAGCTGATGAATGAGAAATATCACGCTCATGCCATAGGGATACGTTCTCATACGCTGTCATCATGTAACCGCGGATCACACGAGCAAGACCTGTCATGTTTTCAGATCCGATCGGATTACGTTTATGCGGCATAGCAGATGATCCTTTTTGACCTTTTGCAAAGAACTCTTCCACTTCACGCGTCTCACTCTTTTGAAGACCGCGTACTTCTGTAGCGAACTTCTCGATGCTCGTTGCGATAAGTGCCAACGTTGACATGTAATGAGCGTGACGGTCACGCTGCAATGTTTGTGTTGAGATCGGTGCGGCTTCAAGTCCAAGCTTTTCACACACATATTTTTCAACGAAAGGATCGATGTTTGCATACGTTCCAACGGCTCCAGAAATTTTACCGAAACGAACCGTATCAGACGCTTGCTTGAAGCGTTCCACGTTCCGCTTCATCTCTTCGTACCAAAGAGCAAGCTTCAACCCAAACGTTGTAGGCTCAGCATGCACTCCGTGCGTACGACCCATCATAACGGTATACTTATGTTCTTTTGCTTTTTCAGCAAGAATCTCTACGAAACGATCTAGATCTTTCGCTAAGATGTCATTTGCTTGTTTGAGTAGATACGATAGAGCTGTATCTACAACATCTGTTGAAGTTAGTCCGTAATGAACCCATTTGCGCTCTTCACCAAGCGTTTCAGATACCGCTCGTGTAAACGCAACAACATCATGGCGTGTTTCTTCTTCGATCTCTAGGATTCGGTTAATATCGAAAGACGCGTTTTCGCGAAGCTTCTTCACGTCTTCTTTCGGAATATCGCCTAGTTCTGCCCAAGCTTCACAAGCAAGGATCTCTACTTCAAGCCACGCTTGATATTTGTTTTCGTCCGTCCAGATCGCTCCCATTTCAGGGCGTGTATAGCGTTCAATCATTGTGTTACCTCCGTTTTGTTATCACTTAAAAATAATGCGGACACTTTTTCTGCTTTTTCTAGTGCCTGTTCAATCGTATCACCTAGAACCGTGATATGCCCCATCTTTCGTTTCGCTTTCGCTTCTTTCTTTCCGTACAGATGAAGTTTCGCTTCTCCTAAATTTCCTATCTCACGTAACACAGTCTCATGATGTTCACCTAATATATTGATCATCACGGCTGGTTTTATTAATTCGGTATTGCCGAGTGGCCAGTTGCATACGGCACGGACATGCTGATCGAACTGTGAAGTCTCACACGCCTCAATCGTGTAATGCCCCGAGTTATGCGGGCGTGGCGCTAGTTCGTTCACATAGATCGTACCGTCTTTTGCGACGAACATCTCTACGGCAAGCGTACCAACAAGCTCTAATTCCGTTGCGATTGACCCCGCTAGGAGCTTTGCTTGATCCGCTGTTTTGTTCGTGATGCGTGCTGGCGCGATCGTCTGATGCAGGATATTCTCTTTGTGTATATTCTCTGCGATCGGAAACGATTTAACCTCACCGCTCACACTTCTTGTTATGATGACCGATATTTCTTTTTCAAAAGGAACCCAAGCTTCCAGCACACAATCTGTCTCTTTTTCTAAAAGTGTTGCTGCAATCTCAAGGTCACTTTCTTGCTTGATCACAAACTGCCCTTTCCCGTCATAACCGCCTCTGCACGTTTTTAATACAGAAGGGTAACCCAACTCTTCCACCGCAAGTTGTAGTGAACGAAGATTGGTCACAGGGCGATATGGTGCAACAGGGACACCTGCTTTTTGTAGAGTTTCTTTTTCTTTCAAACGGTGCTGAGTGACTGCTAAGAGGCGGCTTCCTTGCGGTAAGTTTGCGTTCTCTTCCAACCAGTTCGCACTCTCTGCATCTATGTTTTCAAACTCGTATGTGACGACATCGCTTTGTTCCGCCAATTTCTTGATGCCTACTCGGTCGTCATAAGCTTTTGTTATCTGTTGATCCGCAACTTGCCCGCATGGTGAATTCTCTCCTGGCTCTAAAACAATCACGTTCAATCCCATCTCACGAGCGCTCAATGCCATCATGCGGCCGAGCTGACCTCCGCCAAGTATACCAAGTGTTTGTTGTGGTTTTATCGTCTTAAACAAGAAGCTCACTACTTTCGATCGCCATTTGTTGTGCTGTGGCACGGCGTTGTTTTAAGCGTTGTTTGACTGCTTCATCATGTACGGCTACCATCTGTGCGGCTAAAAGTCCGGCATTCGCTGCCCCAGCCTTCCCGATCGCAACTGTCGCGACAGGAACACCCTTTGGCATCTGAACGATGGATAACAGTGAATCCAAGCCGTTTAGTGCTTTGGATTGAACTGGAACACCGATTACAGGCAGGATCGTTTTTGCTGCGACCATACCTGGCAAGTGAGCTGCCCCGCCTGCTCCTGCAATAATCACTTCAATCCCTCTATGTTCTGCTTCTTCTGCGTATTGGAACATGAGATCCGGTGTACGGTGTGCAGAAACTACTTTTTTCTCGTAAGCTACTTCAAGTTCGTCTAATAGGTCACACGCTTCCTTCATTGTTTCCCAATCTGAAACACTTCCCATGATCACGCCAACTTTAGCCATGGTGGCCTCCTTATTGTCAGAAAATATAAAAAAGTCCAGTTGGTATGCTTCTCCCTAATATGAGAGAAAGCAGCCAACTGGACATACGTATCCGATAAAAATAGACAGAAAGATGCTTTCCCTCATAGTCTGATGAAATAACGGTCATCAGGTAGAGACTTACGGGCCATATTCCCGAAATTATATGAGGGCTTTATTCTTCTGGTTTTATTGTAGCAATGATTGTTTTGTTTTGTCAACAAAAATCGAACATTAAGTTATATATTACATTTAATGTTCGTGTTTTGGTCTTTATTGAAGGAGTTTGCCTTCAAATACAATTCTTTGTTCCTTTACTTCTGGTTCCATTCTGCCGTTTCGTTTCACTTCATGGAAAACGGGCTCTTCCATACGTCTTACCGGTGTATAGCCCTCTTCGGCCATACGATCCAAACAATCAGAGATCGTTTCTCCCGCTTCAACAGCAAACTTCTTTTTAGAAGGTTTCTTCTCCATCTGTTACCTCCTGATACCCTTAACCCAAAATCCACCATGAAACGCTTTAGGTTCATGTGAAATAATAAACGCCTTCGGATCTAAATCCTTTACCGTATTATATAGGTTCATTTCTGATTTACGTGATGTTAAGATCTCCATCATCAAACGCTGTCCTTCACGACCTTCTGCAAGCCAGTTAGTAACACCATATCCTTTGTTCCGAAGCTCGTTCGGCAAGCCGCCTTCAAGATTTGTCGTAATTACGTTAACAGTAGTATATCCAAGTGCAAGCTTTTCTTCAATCTTCATTCCTACTAAAACACCAATTCCATAACCAACCGCATATGCAATTAAGTTTTGAATCTCATTCAAGTTATCAAGAACAAGCCCGAGGCCGACCACATAGATAATAACCTCGAACACACTAATAAAGGCAGCCAAGTACCTTTGTCCTTTCAACGTCAGGATCATCCTGATCGTAAAAAACGATACATATACAATATTGATCAATAAAATGATCCCAACCATGACGAACGCATTATCTAACATGATGGCAAGCCTCCTAAGGTGAAAAATACTTCGTTAAGGATAACACTTTTTGGACAAGTTGGAAACTGGAGAATTGATGCAAAAACAGTTGTGGATTTTAAGGGAGTTTAGTAGGGGGTTTGGCGGATGCCAAAGTATCCTTTTTTGGTTTAGATACGAGGATATGCCGAGCTTACTTTATAGGTTGAATGAAAGCTTGGCAGATGCCAAGTTTCCTTTTTAGATGGTTTTAAACTCTGGCTTAGGGTGGGGAATATGGTGAAGACTTATAAATATTTTTGAGGACTTATAAACTTTGGTGAAGACTTATAAGTTTTTTTGAAGACTTATAAATTCATTTGAGGACTTATAAATGTTGAGGCAAGTAAGTTACACTTTTTTTCTTTCATAAAAACTCGTTATTTATATCCCGAATGCACTGTTTTCAACTTTCAAATGATACTAAAGTTTATATTTTCGAGCTATTTAATAATAAAAAGGTAAAGAAAAGCCGCCTTTTTTAAAACAAAAAAAAGATGGAACGAACATAAAGTTCGTCCCACCTTCTTTGCCTAGCGACGTCCTACTCTAACAGGGGGAAACCCCCAACTACCATCGGCGCTAAAGAGCTTAACTTCCGTGTTCGGTATGGGAACGGGTGTGACCTCTTTGCCATCATCACTAGACCGATCATGACGTTAACCATGATTTATAAAATTAGAGAGTATGTTCTCTCAAAACTAGATACGACGTTTCCAAACGTTATGCTTTTTAAGGATAAGCCCTCGACCGATTAGTATCTGTCAGCTCCACGTGTCACCACGCTTCCACACCAGACCTATCAACCTCATCATCTCTAAGGGGTCTTACTCACTTGCGTGATGGGAAATCTCATCTTGAGGGGGGCTTCATGCTTAGATGCTTTCAGCACTTATCCCGTCCACACGTAGCTACCCAGCTATGCCCCTGGCGGAACAACTGGTACACCAGCGGTGTGTCCATCCCGGTCCTCTCGTACTAAGGACAGCTCCTCTCAAATTTCCTGCGCCCGCGACGGATAGGGACCGAACTGTCTCACGACGTTCTGAACCCAGCTCGCGTACCGCTTTAATGGGCGAACAGCCCAACCCTTGGGACCTACTTCAGCCCCAGGATGCGATGAGCCGACATCGAGGTGCCAAACCTCCCCGTCGATGTGGACTCTTGGGGGAGATAAGCCTGTTATCCCCAGGGTAGCTTTTATCCGTTGAGCGATGGCCCTTCCATGCGGAACCACCGGATCACTAAGCCCGACTTTCGTCCCTGCTCGACTTGTAGGTCTCGCAGTCAAGCTCCCTTGTGCCTTTACACTCTGCGAATGATTTCCAACCATTCTGAGGGAACCTTTGGGCGCCTCCGTTACTGTTTAGGAGGCGACCGCCCCAGTCAAACTGCCCACCTGACACTGTCTCCGAACCGGATTACGGTCCAAGGTTAGAATTTCAATACAGCCAGGGTAGTATCCCACCGACGCCTCCACCGAAGCTGGCGCTCCGGCTTCTCAGGCTCCTACCTATCCTGTACAAGCTGTACCAAAATCCAATATCAAGTTGCAGTAAAGCTCCATGGGGTCTTTCCGTCCTGTCGCGGGTAACCTGCATCTTCACAGGTACTATAATTTCACCGGGTCTCTCGTTGAGACAGTATCCAAGTCGTTACACCTTTCGTGCGGGTCGGAACTTACCCGACAAGGAATTTCGCTACCTTAGGACCGTTATAGTTACGGCCGCCGTTTACTGGGGCTTCAATTCAGAGCTTCTCCC